>JAJZFJ010000173.1 GCA_021805395.1 bacterium | reverse complement strand
GTATCGTCGAGGTCGTGTCTGCCCGGTACGCCTGCGGTGTGGATATGGCCGATGTGCTCTATGTTGGACCGTATGGTGCGAATGACATCGCCCTCCATAATCTGCATATGGTAGATGTCATACAGCAGCTTAACGGAAGGGGAGTTCACCTGCCTGCACACCTCGACGCCCCATGCTGTGCGATCGCACATATAGCCCTGGTGGTCTATTTTGCTGTTCAGCAGCTCCAGCACCAGCGTCACGCTAGCCGCCTCTGCCAGTGGCGCAACCCTGCGCAGACCCTCAACCGTATTGCGCATGCCTGTAACGTCATCCATGCCATCGCGGTTACCGCTAAAGACTATGAGGCAGGGGATTTGCCACTTCACAGCACGATCAAGGTTCACTTTTATCTCGTTCTCAAGGCGGTCATGCTGGTCGGTGCGGTTAAAGCCATGGGGGTTAGACTGGTGGCCGGTGATGGTCACGATCTGCAAACCAGCATCCACGATCTGTGGCCACAGCTCCTCAGGCGCCATTTCAATCCCTTTATAGCCAATCTTCACGGCGGTGGCAATGAGGTCGGCAGGCTCCATCCTGGGTCCAAAGCACCACCATGCCAGCGACTGTCTGGTTCTGTTCATCTCACGCTCCCTTACTCCCGGCTCGATATCTTTACGCTTCTCGATTCGATTTTAATTTGCCGAACTCCTTCGGTGCAGACAGGGTACGGCAATCTGGCTCTAGAATGAGTACGCGAAGGCTGCATGCTCTCACCTACAGGCACATCAGAAGTGTACAACCTGATCATCCCAGCAGGTCTGCAGGTAATCGATCTGCGATTCGTGAGTCATGGCATGGTTGCCTGGCAGGTTCATCAGAAACGACATCGGCACCGTCCAGCCGAGACCAGAGTCGAGTGTGATCTCCATCTCCTCTGGCGTCAGGGTATCCAGTGCGGCTAGCACCTCCTCGGTGTTCTTCCTGAAAATGCGCTCCATCTCGGCACGGCTCGTGATAGCCGCTTCCGCCGCATTCATCCGTGCCAGCCGCTCCGGTATGTCGTCTTTTTGCGGCAATTTACGCTCCCGAATCATCTGCGCAAAGTTCCCGGCATACAGAGCGGTGTGAGCTGCAATCCTTATCGCAGATTTCGCTGTGGGAGTGGGTGACCATGTCAACTTGTCGTCAGGAACGAATGAAAAGGTCTTCAAAAACCCCTCCATTGCACTCACTGCGTTCTCTTTGCACGAAGCAACACGGCTATCCATGTTATTAGTCCTTCCTGTTGGTGATAGTACAGCAGTATCCTGGCTGAGTTACTGCAAGTTGGCAATTGACCCTGATGTGTGTTTGGCCAGTCTCCAGGCCGTTGTACCTCAGAGAGTCATACCAGCAATCCTTACTAAATCTTACCTGCAAAAGGCAGCTAAGGCTCACATCTCAATCAGTTACGGCATTGCACTCTGGCTGTAGCACCTTGTGAGTATTCACTGGCAGCATGTAGAGTTTGCAGTGAACTTAGCCATTACGCAATAGCTCAACTCATTTCACCTTCACGGTGCCGAGAATGTACAAGTTGCCAACATGGGGCAGGTTTGCGACAGCCAGTGAGATTGCTGCTTCGTTATGCTGTGTGGTATCCACAATGCCAACCGCCAGCCTGTATACCCCTGGCGCCGCATGACACGGTATCACAGTGCGATATCTGAACACCTTACCAGCAACCCACTGCGACAGATGCGCCTGCTTCTCCAGGGCAATCATCACTGGTTTAGAGCCATGCGTTGGCAGGAGGCAGTATGCAAGCCTGTACTTGTGGTTCCACTGTGGCGCAGCATTTGGAAGCAGTCCCACACCGCCATTTAGCCATGAGGATGACACAACAAATGCTTTGCCATGCCGAACTACGGGCTCAAAAGTAACCTTCGAGGGGTAGAACCTGTACCCTCCGCGCCGGATGAAGCGCGCAAGCTGATGAGGAGGATACTCCTGCTGGTCGGAAGGAAAGTTCATGGTGTTCGCATGGCTTCTCAGTGCCTGGTCAATTGCCCAGGTTAGATCCTCCGAAAAGCTCTTGATTCCCTTCGCCGATTCTTCCTGCTGCTCAGCCGGTGTCCAGCTGCTGTAGCACAGCTCTCCAAACAGGGGGCTTGCCGGGAACATCACGGTATCAAAGGTCTTGTTGTTGTCGTGGGAATACCAGTGGCTGCCAAGCCCGTCGCGGCGAAACAGGTAGCCGTACTTATCGTGAGCAATCTCCATATCCGCCTGACCAGTATTCTGTGAGAACTCTGAGAACACATTTGTAACCAGCAGTACATGCTTGAATGCGTGACTATATGTGGAGCAGATCCAGTTGTACTCGCTGTCATATTCCGATGCGGGAAGCCGCAGATGATGCACCTCGCCCCACCAGCCTAAACCATTACCATCGATGAAATCGACCTCGTTTGGGTTGTCGAAAGCTTTGCCGAACGCTTGAACAAACTTTGCAAACTGTGCTTTGAAGATGGGATCGTCGTAATCTGGCGACCACAGGTTGTGAGGCTTCCCGCCCCACCAGTCGTGCGTCACCCGCATCCTGCCCCTAACTCCCAAAGCTCTCACCCACTGGGGAGTTGCCTGGTGCCTGTAGTTGTGGCTGTCTACTATAACCCTGAATGCCAGCTTGAAACCGTGGGCAAGAATCTGGCGGATATACGCCTTAAACTGTGGATTATCTTTCCAGGCATACTTGCCAGGTTCGGGCTCCAGTTTTGCCCAAGTATCGCGCCAGTACCAGATGTTGCACAGACTTAGCAGCGGCTTCATGGACTGCCACCAGCCTGCTGGAAACGGCTTATCCGAAGCATCGTAGTAGACCCAGCCCATAGCAGGATTATGCAAGATGGTCGTGGTATCCTCCGTACCAGTTACCACCACTGGCTTCGTGCCAGCATGCGCCCCGTTCACTGTGAGAATTAACAGCAGCACCAAAACCAGGGCGGCAAAGCTGCGGAGTATGGAAAGTACGGTTTTCAATGGTTGACGACGGTGTCTGGCAGCATTCTGCACTCGATTTCTCCTGTGGGGGGGTGTATCGATCTCTCAGGGAAGAATCCCGAGAGAGAACATCCTGATATCTTTCACTGTAGCATATTCTGTTGTAAGTCACGAATAATGGATGCAGCGTTAAGCTTCAGAGGATATAAATTATGGTCATAGATCTGGAGCATTCTACATATTGCTCTATTTTATGACGACATTTTTGCGATGATATTCCAGAGCTTCCTTAGCTGGCGCACACTCAATTTGCACAGGCAACACTATAGGGGTGCCAGTCTTTACATATCCAGCAGCATCGTGAAGTTTCGGCGATGCTATCACTTTATAATCGTTCGAAATGGTGTACCATCCGCTGTCAAAGCCCCAGTGATGGTTTTTGCATAGAGAGATGCCATTGCGCGGGTCATCATTGTGGAACTCTGAAAACGGCATAATGTGTGCAGCATCTACAATGCCCTGGGAGTCAGTAGTACGTGCAGCAAGTGAGCATACAGCACAGGAGTTGGCATACTGTGCTATAACCACTTCAGGAAATAGTACATGACGAACAAAATAACCAGTTTCGTCCTTTTTCTCGCTGACCATCCGATCTCGGAACCTGCTATTTGCCTCGGCCACTAGTCTCTCCACTTCATAATCCAATGGTTTCGCAGGTAACTTCGGCTGAACTTCTACAATTCCAACTCCGAAATATTCGTTCAATATAGTTGCCTGTAAAGAGTTGATAGCACTGTTGTCCTGAAGAAGCTGCCACAGGTCTGGAAGGAGGACCGCGCCGT
>JAJZFJ010000220.1 GCA_021805395.1 bacterium | reverse complement strand
CTACAACGAGGAGGCGCAGCTGCTCGGTATCTCGCATAGTGGCACACTGGCGTACCAGTATGCATACGGTGCCGATGGCAACCGCCGCTGGAGCAAGGATATCGCTAACGATCTGTGGACCTGGTACCCCTGCGGAGTAGCCTGCGGTGCTGGTGAGATGGTTGAGGAGACCAGCGACCTGACAGGCAGCAGCTGGACGACCAGTGGTCAGTATCTGCGTGCTGGAGGTGGCTGTAGTAGCCTCTTGGTACGTCGCAAGAGCAGCACTGATGACGAGTACCATCATGAGGGTATTAATGGCGATTTCAATGTGTTCACAGGAGCGAATGCAGTCATATTGAGTAATAAAGTATTTGATAGTTTTGAATTCATGCAATTCAATAGTGGAACGATAGAAAGTAAATGGATGACTTCTACAAGCAGTATTTGTCAGGAATCTAATATGACTTATGATGGAACCCAGTTTTATTTGCCCGCGAGAGCTCTATCCACTATAAACTGGCAACTGGCTGATTGCATCTATAACTGTCACTCGAAAAAAACAGATGTTGGAAAGGCACTTTGTGTGGCAGCTTGTATTCAAAAATATGGTAAGAAAGGTGCAGGAGGTGGAAATAGTTCTGGAGGTTGTCCTACTGGAACCTGCACATTCAAATGTCAGGACGAAAAAGGAATAGGTTGTGGATATCCAGGTACTACGATAACATGCAAAGACGGAAATAAGATTCCTATACCTAAAAACTGTGCTAGTCCTAAGAAGAAAGTTAGTAATACATCGTGTCTTCAATTAGGAATAATTACTATGCCAAATGGCTCTGTTGGGGTAGGGATAACATTTGCATGTAGTTTCTGATTGAAAGTGAGACCATTTACAAATTTCAAACAGGAGGCAACGATGAGATTGAATAAAAATCGTATTTTTGTAATAAACGGATGTTTAGTGTTTTGTTTGCAAGCATTAATTTTGACTAATACTACCGCAAAGTCTTTTTCTGATAGCATGTCTACATCAAACAAGCTTACAAACATAGTCTTAAACACTATTACCCATTTTGATCTAACGAAATGGAAGCAACTCAATTACCAATACATCGTTGCAGGAAAAGAAGTATGTACTCTAAAATTGGATATACTAAGTGCAAATTATATATTGGTCAACATGCACAGTGGATCAACGAATATTTCAATAGAGGGTTCGGGTAGAACAGTATACATATTTCTAACACAGAATCATGCTAAATATTTTGCAGTAGAAGCTCAGCCAGGTGAAACATTATGGAAGTTAGCAGCAAAATATTTATCAACCTTGTTGCCTAAAAATGGCCTGCATGCATTATTATTGTCAAAGAATCCTATTCCTCCACCCAATACTAAGTGGAGCATAAGACATATAGATGGAGATACAATAATTCGAAGCGTCGTGCCCAATTTGACTGACAATAAGCTGCGTCAGCTCGACAAGAAATCGAAAGCTATGAATATTGATATCACGCAACAAGATATGAACACGGTATTCATGAATTTATACGCACCTTTTTATCTTATAATTAATTCTCAAAACTCTCTTCCTATAGAGGACAAATACTCGTTTTCTGTACCATATAATAACTCAACAAAATTGTTATATGTAATTGAACGATTTCAATACCTTAATTCAATCCCCAGAAATGAGATTTGGAATTATAAGCCACCTTCTGGAGCGGAAACTGTATGCTTCGGATATTTCCGTGAAATGCTTAAAAAGAGTACTTCTCACATACAATAGAGCATTTTGTAAATCTATAATTTAACTTGTCCATCGCACAGGGTAGTCCTGGTAATGGTAGCATATTGGAAGTGATAAACGAACTGTCATGTAGCAGCTGGAGCACAAATGGTCAGTACCTACGGGCTGGCGGTGGTTGTAGTAGCCTCTTGGTACGTCGCAAGAGCAGCACTGATGACGAGTACCATCATGCAGACTTATTGGGAGTATTCAGCGTGATAACTGAAGGAAATAAGTCAATTATTAGAAATAATATCTATGATATATTCCTCTATTCACAGTTTACGGCAGATACTTCCGAATCACGTTATATCTCCCACGAATATAAAATAGGCGATGAGCCTCAATCACTTAATTATCTTCCGATGGGAAGAATGTCTTTCAGTGATACATTACTTTCGATGAACTATTGGGTTTGGGCTCTGTGTGCCCTTTCATGTGTTGGATCTAAAAATGCAACGGCGTGTATAGCAGCTTGTTTAGTAGCACATGGCATCACTCCACCTGCTGGAGGAGGCAAAGGTGGAGGAGGGACAGGTGGATCTGGTGGATCTCCTACACCTTGTTCGACAGTCCCAATTAATTGTGGACGGGGATATCACTATGAAAATGTAGTCTGTCCAAATGGATCATGTTTTTCCGGTTGTGTGAAAGATGGATTGCATGAGACATGTGGAGCAACTGGAGGACCCACTCCAACACCAGACCCAAAAGTCGCAAAATAACCTTACATATTACAAATGGCAAGTTTCAATATTTGTAGTTTTTTCTACAATAAGTTCACCAGAAAGGCTCATATGATGAACCAAACACGATCAAACCTGATCATCATCTCTTTATTTGCAATTAGTACTATAGTCTGTCTTAAACATAACTCGAATGCTGATACAACAATTCCTCTGAAACTTGTTGCTCATGAGTTTGACTTGGCAGATGCTAATGGAAAGATAATTGGCACCATGCGTGTCACCAAAACTGGAGACCCAAAATTCGAAGTAAAAGACGATTATAGTGGAAGAACTGGCTCAATATCCATGGAGATATTTCGAGGTGCACCTATTATTAAATGTACATCTGCTATAAGCACGAATATTAACTCCATTGCAATTGGTACTAATGGGAAAAAATCTGCAATAATTTTCACAAAATTAGATCCAGAATCTCATACTCTAACAATTTCAACTATTGGCCCTGATTCTAAGAAAAATGATATTGTGAATATTAAGTTAGACAAATCTTCTGTGATAAAGTCTATAAATAGTGCAAACAAACCCATCACAATTGGATCATCAGATCTTACTTCTTCAATTCAAGCGGATTGTCCAAAAGGATATCACTATGAATGTCTGATATGTCCAAATGGTCGTTTCGTCGGTTATGTAAAAGATGGATTCCATGAGCAAGATGGGCCGAATGGAACCTACCCAGCACCAGATCCGAAGCTCTCCAAGTAAATTTACATTTGTGATGTGAGAAGGTGTCATCATTCTCTGAACATATAGGTGGTAGTAATATGATTTATAATCGGAGACTACCACCTACATAGTGATATCAACATTCTAAGTCACGATGAGTATAATGCAACGAACATTAGACTTCTTCATCTATTAGCATATGAAGGAATTCAGACATGAGCTATAGTTATGACCCTGAGCGACATCTTGTACTATCAAGCGATACCACTGGTATACGCACCTGGTTCTATGATGCCACCGGCAGAAGGATCTCAGCAACCGACCCACGGGGCAATACCCAGGCAAACTGGGACGGAGTTGGCAACCTGCTCTGGCAGACAGACGTGACTGACCGAAAGATTACCAACAGCTATAACACGAACTACCAGCTGACACTGGTGGTAGACAGCACTGATAACGGAACAGCCACACTCACCTACACAGCAGATGGACAGCTAGCGACATGTCTCTATCCTAACGGAGTGGAGGTGGTGTCAAGGTGAATGCAATTAGGTAATCCTAGGGTAGTTTCAAAATCCACAAAACTCACTAACCAAAAAGGGGCGGTAATGCCCGTTAGGAAATTACCGCCCCCTGGTTCCGTATAATTGGT
>JAJZFJ010000255.1 GCA_021805395.1 bacterium | reverse complement strand
ACATTGCGTTTTCGCCCGTGGAAGGGTCTCGTGTGAAAGCTACGCCGGTTCCACAATCTTCTCCAGCGTTGCCATACACCATGGACTGAATATTAACGGCTGTGCCTATCTCATCAGGAATCTTCTCAGTGCGGCGGTAGATAATTGCGCGATCGTTATTCCAGCTTCGGAAAACTGCCTCAATGGAGAGTTCAAGCTGCTCATAAGGATCAGATGGGAACTCACGCCCAGCATGCTCTCGAACATGCGCCAGAAAGAGATCACACACGTGCTTCCAGTCTTCCGCAGTGAGATTCAGGTCGTTAGTAAAACCTTTTTCCTGTTTATATGCTTTCAGGATATGGTTGTCGAACTCATGCTTGCTAATACCCAGGGAGACGTCTGAGAACATCATAATAAAGCGTCTGTATGCATCATAAACAAATCGGGCATCGTTCGTCTCAGCAATCAGGGCGGCAATTGTTGTGCTGTTGAGACCCAGGTTAAGAACGGTATCCATCATTCCGGGCATTGAGAACTTGGCGCCGGATCGAACAGAAACCAGAAGTGGTCGTACGCTGCCACCGAAGGAGCGCTCCATTTTGCGTTCAACATCTTCCATTGCAGTACGGATCTCAGCCATGAGACCGTCTGGCAGCTTTTTGCCATTCTCATAGTATGCATTGCAAGTTTCAGTGGTGATTGTGAAACCGGGTGGGACTGGTAAGCCGATGTTAGACATTTCGGCAAGATTTGCCCCTTTGCCTCCGAGCAGATCACGCATCTTTGCGCTTCCCTCCTCGAATAACCATACGCGCTTAGTCGCGACTGCAGTCATATTTGAAGACTCCTTCTCATTCTCTTTAACGAGTTTACTCTTAGCCATGCAGGCTTTACTTCTACATCCTTAGCATTGTACCCGAATAGAGCTTACTCCTGAAAAGGACAGATCAGGAATGCAATTGCGAAATACCGGGATATCCTAAAGGAATGGAGATTTAGGCTGCAACAGCAAGTTTATCATGGTTGCGGAGCGTAAATCTCCTCAATCATTTAATAAGCACAATTTAGGAGCGGAATCTGGTGAAGATCATGGGAGATGTAGGTATTTCACTACCCGGTGAACAGAACAAGTGGGGTATCATCCTGGAAGCTATTTAACATCACAATCTATAAGGTTGATTAGGAGTATAACGAAATTGGCATCTGATACCGGATTGCTGCATATGGTCTATTTCTGGATGCGTGAAGATGGAGAACCAGGGGACGCTGACAAATTGGCAGCTGGCTGCAAAAAACATCTTCGATCTATTCCAGGAGTTCTCTGGCTAGAAGTTGGGTTTCCTGCAAAGAAGACAAGAGATGTTGTGGATAACACCTACGGAGTGGCTTTGCTGATGGAATTTAACGACAATGATGCTCAGGAGAAATACCAGGAACATCCTGATCACTTAAAATTCATTGCGGAATGCAGCCATCTATGGTCTCGAGTGCAGGTATACGATACAGTAGTAAGCCAAAGTTAAGCTTTATCAATCTTCGCCCAGTTAATCATTAAAAATTGAAGTGTTGTTCCACGCCATGACGCCTGGATCACCTGTTGGTTGTAGGTCAGCTAAAACTATCCTTCAAATTTCAAAACCTCAACTTAAGTTTACATCCTCATTCTGTCGCAAGAATTTGTTTATATTTATATTCCAGAAAATCCTCTTCCTTCATTATTACTTCTGCATATGTTTCACCCTGATAAATGTAATAATATAATGTTGCAGATTTGATCCTTGTATGCTGAATTCGTATAAGAATCAGTAATATCCCATATTTTGGATAGTAGTCACGTTCGCGAATACAGGAATAAATATCAATACAAAGAGATTTCGTCATGAATTTTCCACTACACGATGCTGTTAAAAGCGGCGATTTGGAACGCGTTAAGAAGCTGATTGATTCAGGCTGTGAAATAGATCTGAAAGACTCATCTCACAGAACAGCCCTTATCCTGGCATCTCGCCAGAACAATCCTCAAATTGTCAGCCATCTGATAGAACGTGGAGCGGATGTGAACTGTACTAATCGGCAGAGCAGTACTCCTCTGATGGTCGCTGTAATGCACGATTGTATGGAGGTTGCAGATCTGCTGCTGCAAGCGAACTGTGGGTTAGATATAGTCAGCCAAAACGGGTATTCGGCTCTCTATTTCGCAGTTAGGCTAGGAAATCACACTTTAGTACGCAAATTGTTAGAGGCCGGTGCTAATGTTAATTGCACGAATGAGTTCGGTCGCTCAGTTCTATTTAATGCCGTACTTTCTGATGACGTAGAGTTAGCAAGCCTTCTTCTGAAATATGGAGCAGATCCCAACGTTAAGATTGGCAAATCACTCCCACTACTTGAGATATGTATCTCAAAGCATCAATGGGATATGACGAAACTGCTCCTGGAGAATGGTGCTTGTTCATTTCGATATCCAGTAGGTACAAACGTAACCCAGATCGTTGAATCTGTGGAAGCCAGCAAGTTTCTCAAGAGGAATATTCAGGCCGAAAAGTGTCTATTGCGGTCTGCAGCGAATGGCGATATCATATCTGTTATCTCATCTCTCGATGATGGAGTGAGGTACGATTGCTATACTGATGAGGAAGAGAGTCCACTTGCTTTAGCTGCTAATGCGGGGCACTTTGATGTTGTATCCTGCCTGCTCCAAAGCGGAGTCAATCCCAATGGGGTGGATTTACTTGCCAGAACGCCACTTATGCGTGCAGTTTGGAACAGGCACCTCTCAGTTGTCAAACTTTTGTTAGACTATGGTGCTGATCCATCTGCAAGAAACGGCTGGGGTATGACAGCTCTTCTGTTCGCCACTCTCAAAGGTTACCCAGAGATAGTATCCACACTCTACTCTGCAGGAGAAGTTCCTGGCCTGGTTGAGATGGCTGCGATAGGGGATATGAAATCCGTTGAATGGTTACTGGATCATGGAGCGGATGTAAATACCCGTCACAGTTCAGGCATAACTCCTCTCATTGCAGCATCTGGAATCTCCTTACAGTTAGTTAACTTGCTCCTTGAGAGAGGAGCAGATGTGAACATTATTGATAACCGTGGACATTCGGCACTGATGCATGCTGCCTACAGTGGCCAGCTTGAGATTGTGAACCGACTGTTAGAGGCAGGGGCAGATATCAACTTTGTGGGTGGTTTGGGTATTACTCCACTGGAGCGGGCAGTGATGCAGCAGGACATTGAGATGGTTTCAGCACTCCTAGACAGGGGAGCGAACCCTGATCTCGGAGGGTTAGGGTACCACTCACCACTTCACTGGGCAGTTGTGCTTGAGAACTCTGAAATTATTCAACAGCTGGTTGCAGCAGGAGCCAATATGGAGGTTAAGAACCATTTGAACCATTCGCCCCTCCAAACCGCTGTGAACTGTAGCACTCCTTCCATTGAGATTGTGCAAAAACTTCTACTGCTAGGTGCCAATGTGAATACAGGAAACTGTGTAACTAGCCCCGTGGCAATCTCAGAAGCACGAGGCTATGAGGATATCAGGCAGATACTACAACAACATGGAGCAGACACTGCTAATTCTGCAAAACATATTATCGAGACAATTAGAGCACAACTTCACCCGATTCGTTACGATAGCTCAGGCATGGAGAGATTAGCGCAGCTTCGACAAGAGTTTGCGGAGACAGTAGGGGATACAGTTTGAGCAGAGACCTCACCCCTGGTTAGAACCTGGACGTTCGCTGTGACTCACTTGGAGAGGGGTGACCCCTTCGTGGTGCCGATCATTCAGACTGCTTACGGCTGCTAGTCTGCGCAATCACCTAGCGCATTGCCCTCTCCCAGAGGCTAGCA
>JAJZFJ010000086.1 GCA_021805395.1 bacterium | reverse complement strand
CGATAACCTGCCAATTTTTCTCTCTCCATTACAAGAGCTATCATTACGGGTTGCATTTCTAAACCCCATAGAAAACTCCAATTAGTTCTGTCAACTTTAGAAAAAAATGAATCTTTAACTCTTTAACAATTGCCTGATGGAGTAATAATAATGCGCTCGCGATAACCATTGCGATAGGTTAATCTGCTTTCTGAACGCTCGTGGGGATCAGCACCGATCTGCTCAGTTGCTTCGGCTTGAAGAACTGTGTTAAGAATCAATTCAATGATGGGTAATAACCCATTCACTGAAAGAATAGAACGCACTTTGTCTGTATTGATGGTAAAATCACTCATAACCGGTTTTCTCCTTTGTTTGTTTGGCAACTAACATGATAACAGGAAAAGACCGGTTATTTAATGGCTAACCGCCTTTTTTGAATTTACACCAACCTTTTGGACTTAACTATTAGCCAGGTTTGGTTATCTTCCTGCCACCCGGAATAGAAGTGAAAAAGTTCAAAACCTGCTCGGATTCTTTGGAGTAGCAAAGCTTAACCTAATAGAACTAAATTATTCAGCAGCATTTAGAAAGGCTCCAGGAAAAGAAATATCTCCTTATTCTATGGCTGCATGGCTTCGTATAGGTGAACGTGAGGCTGAGAAGATGGATTTGCCAGAATATGACAAATCACTCCTAACAAAGACAATCTCTACATTGAGAACCATCACTAACGAAAAAAACCCTATAGAACCAGTCATTCAGGGCATTCTTGGCCAGGCTGGTGTAGCACTTGTTGTGGCACCACATCTTCCACAAACCTATGCAAATGGTGCTGTATTCTGGTATCGAAAACGACCAGTAATCATCTTAAGCTGCCGTGGAGTATATGAGGATATCGCTTGGTTCACGCTCTTTCATGAGATTGGACATATTCTTCTACATGAAAAATCTGTTACTTTTATAGAAGGTATCGAATCGAATAGTGATGAGGAAAGTGAAGCTGATAAATTCGCATGTGATACATTGATACCTCCGTTGGTTTGGCTCAGTTTCAGGCAAACAGGTCGATACGATCCTACCTCAATTAGTGCATTTGCAGAAGAGATTGGTATCCATCCTGCTATTGTAGTTGGAAGGCTTTTACATGAAGATGGGTTCAAAAGGTATCCCACATTAATGCATCTCAGAAGCAAAATGAATCTATCATGAACAGGCCAGCAAGTAATGAATGAAACATTACCATATGAGGCTCAAATCTCTCGCTCGTTACATAGATCAGACCCGTATTTCTAAGCCATTTTGCCACATTGTTCTATACATCCTGCTTAAGTAAGCGTCAGCGAACGCGCCCAAGCAGGAGGTAAGCTTCTCCAAGTGAGCATCAAGGAACGCCCATGAGAGATGCAGGGAGTAAGGTCTCTGGCGAGTACATTCAGCAATATCCTTTACACTTATGACCGGGTACATGATTTTCGCTTATGTGTACGCAAGCCCCCTATCGCTTTCTGGATGGACCAAAAAATAGACCACTGAGTACTGCATTTCCTCCTCGTATAGGATCGAAGCGGACACGCACACTATCATGACATTCAAATACAATATACTGACCCTTTGAAAAGTGTGCTAAAGCCTGTAAAGGTGCAATAACCGTTCTGGTAGCGAGATCCTCGATTGTGATGACTTGCTTTCTGTTTTTATGGTCGAAATCTACTGCATATAGAGCAAGCTGATAGCTGTGTGGATACTTTAGGCGAATGTCCACCGCAGCCTGCGGTGCTTCAGAAGTGAGGTCGGAATAGAAAACCCCGGCAATTCGGTTATGTTTGCTATTGGTGGCATCCTCAGCAAGGGCACGGATATCCGACCCGCTGCTCGGCCACTGGGTTTTATTTCCCCATAGACAGGTTACCGATTGAACATAATCGGGAAGAACTTCAAGATCAGCTTCCTTTGGTCCATCTGCAAACAGTACATAGCCCTGCTTGCCATACACCCCTTCCCAGTTGCCTTCTGTATCTCGATCCTTCTTCACAACCTTGACGGGATAGATGAACGGCTCTGGTTTAAAATGTTTTGAGATCCCTTTATATACAATCTTTAAATGGTATTTGCCTGACTGCACTCCATTGAAATAGACAAAGTTTTTACTTTGGGTTACGCTGGAGATGCTGCTTAGCGATCTCGACTTCCCGCTCTCCCACAACAGATGTCCGTTTACAGTAATAGTTTTTATCTCACGACCCATTCTGGGTATGCCAATGCGGGCAACAGTTCCTGCTGGAACAACATAGCTCCCAACCCCCTGTTTACCGTTGAAAGCCTCTGAAATGGTGCCATGTGGCGTTGGCACAGTAGCATCCACCCATGAGAGTGTGGTTCCAAGATGTGGTACGATATCCGCAGTATCAAATCCTGGAGCAGTTGGTCGAATACCGGCTATCCATTGAGTAAGCCATGTGGTGCATCCTGCACTCCAGGGATGGCACAGGCTTGTGGTGCCACAGATTGAACTGGGTATACCGCCATTAGTTGGAATAATACTGTTCCACCCAGGAAAATACACCTCGAAGAATGTGGTTCCTCCATAGTTGATCTGACCTCCCCAGTCATCGAGCACTGTTTCCAGTGCCTGATCCCATAGATGCAGGCGAGCCATTGCCTCAACCACAAAATATTCGTTAAATGGAGAATAGGAAACCCGATCAAGACGATTGGCAAAGCAGTTCTGCTTAAGCACGTCATCCTGGGCAGTTGTAGGTCCCCCAGAATTGACTGCGTCGCTTGCTGAGAAAAGGTCTGCATTCTTTACCCAGTCTGGCTGGTTTTGAATTAAGAGAGCATATTTCGCTGCCAGTTTGGAATAGTAACTCTGCTTTTTTAGATTTCCCGCTGCACCGGCAGCCCATGCAACTCGTCTGCATGTCTCTACAAACAGCATGCGATAAGCTTCACGGTTAATGGGATTCTCGGAATTGGCAAATCCTCCCAAACGATCATCCCATCCATAAAAGGAGATTTGAGGATGAGCGAAATTAGCAGCAGCTTTTGTTAGAAGCGATTTAACAAGTGGATAGTATTTTGTTAACTCTGCAGTGTCACCTGTGTAACGGTAGTAGTCCACCAGACTAAGGACCCAGTAGAGGTAGTAGCTTGCAATGCCGTTGCCTTTACCTGCAGATAGATCCAGATTCTGTTTCACAAAATTGAAGTTCCCAAACGCCACCATGGATGCGGATTGTGCTATATGTGCATCGCCAACCCATGAAATCCGATCTCCTCTGTTCATCAAGATAGCACCGAAATAGTCTTTCAACAGGTTTAGCTTAACTGTGTAGGCACCTGTATACCAGATCCTCGTTAGCATGGGATTACTACAGGAAAAGCTGCCGTTATAATTGGTTGGTTTTATCTGGCAAACGGCACGAACACCGGTTATATGCCATGGCTTTCCCGTGAAACTCTTCACATAGATCCAGCCAAATCTTACACCCTCATAGTACTCAGCATTCAGTTTAACTCTATATGTATTACCAACTTTCTCAGGAGTTCCTATGGCATCTGTCTCATGAGCAGGGGCGTTGAACTCGCTAATACCCATCTCCACCTTACTTCCATTAAGATCAGGGCTATCGAACTCTAGCCATGCAGCACTCTCGGTACCGAAGTCAACTCGAAGTGCACCTGTCCCCTTCACAGTGATATCACAATATGGGGTGGTAACGGATTTAAGATCAGTGAAGGAGTGGGGTGTTAGTGAACTGACAGCGACTGGGCGAAGGGCATAAGTCTGCAGCCCAGCGGACGAACTGGTATGCTTCCAGCGATATGCTTGAAGTGGGTCGGGTGAGTATTTCACATGCTGTGGCGAGAACGAACCTCCATGTACAGGCGGATACGGCTCGGGAATGGGAGATGCA
>JAJZFJ010000294.1:3250-3904 GCA_021805395.1 bacterium | reverse complement strand
AGCCAACCGTGAATATCTCTGCAGAGTGATTGAACAGGTGATAAACGCTGGTGCCACAGTTATCAACATTCCTGATACCACCGGCTATTCAACCCCGGACGAGTATGGCTCCCTAATCAGATACGTGGTGGAACATGTTCCGAATATAGACAGGGCGGAGATATCAGTGCACTGTCACGACGACCTTGGACTGGCAGTTGCCAACTCGCTGGCAGGTGTGCTGAATGGTGCACGGCAAATTGAATGTACTGTTAACGGTATAGGTGAGCGCGCTGGTAACACCTCCCTCGAGGAAGTAGTGATGGCAATGAAGGTACGTGCAGATCAGTACCACTGTGATACAGGCATCATAACCCAGGAGCTCCACCGAACCAGCCGAATGGTATCATCCGCCACAGGCATCTTTGTTCAGCCAAATAAGGCTATTGTCGGCGCAAACGCATTTGCACACTCCAGTGGGATTCATCAGGATGGTATCCTGAAAGAGAGAACTACTTACGAGATTATGGATCCCCAGGATGTGGGCATCAATGAGAGCAAGATTGTGCTCACAGCCAGATCTGGCAGGCATGCGCTCTCTCACCGGCTGATTGCCATTGGATATACCTTTGATGAAGCCCAGATCGATGTACTCTATACCCGCTTCCTTGAACT
>JAJZFJ010000294.1:0-3240 GCA_021805395.1 bacterium | reverse complement strand
TGATGAAGATCTTGAGAAACTGGTAGGCGATATTGCACATACCCAGAACCAACTCCTGGAGCTGCTGCATGTGCAGGTATCGTGCGGCGACAAGCTTATACCCACCGCAACCGTCACCCTTAGGGATGCGGACGGATTGGTGCATGTGGACAGCTGCCATGGAACGGGCCCTGTGGATGCAGTGTACAAAGCCATCAACCGCATTGTGCAAGAGCCAAATGAACTGATTGAGTTCAACATCCAGGCAGTTACCGAGGGAATCGATGCACTGGCAGACGTAACGATCCGAATTAGACGAGGTAACGATGTCTATACCGGTCGAGGTGCTCATACAGACGTCATTGTTGCCAGTGGCAAGGCATATGTCCATGCCCTAAACCGCCTTGTAGATCGCAAAACTCCACCCTCACGTGTAGAGATGACGCTAGCTCATCCATAACAGTAGCACCACCTCAGTATCACTTCTGGTTGCGTGATACTGAGGTTGCATGTGCTTTGGTAAGAACTCTTCCCTCACCTGGCTTTTTTGAATTTTTCAGGCCACTGGAGCAGCCATCCAGCACACCGGCTGGAAGCAAGCCCCAGCAGTATAAGCAACGCTTCCTGGGAACATCTCAGTGAATTTACTTGGAATTTCTCATCTGTCAAATGGTATTAGATGTTTGGCTCGCATCATTCCACTAATTTAGTTGATCATTTAACGAATATCAAATTATAGCCAATAGTATTTTATCCCAGCTTTTGTTAATTCATACGGACCATCTATAGATTGACTATTCTCTCAACTTTAGATCAGATTTTTGTAATCGATATTCAAGGTCTTAGCTTTAGGTTCATTTCCGTATTGAAGCCCTACTTTGTAATTTTATAACAAAAGGCCATAAATTTAGCTATTTTCAAGCATGTTTGGCCACCAAACTGCCAATTATTGTGAGTAATAGAGTTTTTCTATTCGGATTTAATTGTAATTTCAATCAGATTTGCATAACGTAACAGCTCTTAAACAACAGTATCGATAGAAAAATATTCCTTTATGGCTTAATTCTTGCAATTTAACTTAAGTATCTAAGCATGAATGCTTGTGATCATGCCAGATACGTTTATATTGTTTGATATAGGAGGACTATATTATGAAAAGGATTGTAGCACTAAGCCTTGCTGCTGCAGTTGCTATGGCATTCCTGAATACCGAAAGCGCTATGGCGCGCGATAATGCTCTCTCTTTTGCCAGTCTGACATTTGTATACAGTAGTAAAAGCAATACTTTTGGTACAACCGGCAGCAACGGATGGGAGCTGGTTCCACTTCAATACAATGGTTTGAATTTAACTGGAACCTACTACCTCAATTGGCAGGCCACTCTCGCCAGTGGTACTCTTGTGCCGGGTTCGCCTTACAATTTCGGAACTCTGAGTAATGTGACTGCTCAAATCTCGACTACACAGAGTTCAGCTGGCGATATTTTCAGCATGAATGCCAGCACAGCATCCACATCTGCATACACACCCGCTTCGGGTGCACCCTCACTATCTGTAAATGGAGGAAATTATGGCATCACTGTCGACAGCTCTCTAATTCCTCTATCCAGTCCCGGCGATTCGTTTGGAGTAGTTGCTACAGATTGGGTACCAAACAATTCGGGAACAGGCTACATCTCCACAGGTTCAGGCGGTTCGTTCAGTTCACCATCAGTTCCTGAGGTTAATACATCAATTGCTATGATGAGTCTCTTATGTTGTGGTGCACTTGCGCTACCTTTTAGAACCAAGCGCAGCTAAGTTCCCTGGATGACTTAAAGGCTGTTCAGCAGATGTTTGCTGAACAGCCTTTTTCTACAATATAAGCAGATGGAATTCATGTTGCCTACTTCCTTCATTACTCCGCGTTCTTCTCCAGTTACGATTTGCACACTCCTTCTTCCAGCAGAACTAACCACATACCCCTTAGATAGTAAACCTGATAATCTTAACATTAGTACCACTACCTGAAATTGGATAAGTAAGTTAAATTAAGTCGAATCCCAGTATTTCCTCCTAATATCACAATCATCTGTGTACGGAAAAAACCATTGTCGCAATCACGCGCTGAATATCAAGATCACAAAAACAACCAAGATAGTTATGTGAAAGAAGGATGGAAACAATGGATTACTCCATGACAACTAATCTGAATGCTATGATGGCAAACTACTATTTGAATCAGACCAATCAGCAGATTGCTCTGGCTACACAGAGGCTTAGCACTGGACTGGCAATAAACCAGCCATCAGATAACCCCTCAGGATTCGTAGTTGCTACAGGATATCAGTCTCAAATTGATAGCATGAATCAGGCAATCTCGAACATACAGGATGGCAACAACGAGATGAAAACTGCCTCAAGCGCAGTCTCGCAGATCACAAGCCTGATTGACACCATCCAGACAAGTGCACAGGATGCACTTGGCAACCCGGGAAATGCTGCAGCCGACCAGTCAGCCATAACAGATGCCATAAATTCGATCAATAATATTGCGAACAACACAATCTATAATGGCCATAATCTGCTTAACGGAACGGCGGGAGTTTCCGCTGCTGTCACAAATTCCAGTGTGCTCTCAAATGCAAGCGTGGGTTCCACTTTTGACGGTCAAAATACCCCTGCTGGTACCATGAGTGTGAATGTTACACAGGTTGCAGCAGCAGCAACACTTGTATCCACTGCAACATATACTCTTGGGACAAATGCCACATTTGCCACTTCTGGAAGTATGACAATAAATGGACAGACCATCAATGTGACTGCCGGACAGTCGGTTCAAACATTACTGAACTCCATAAACAGTCTCTCCTCTACAACGGGTGTAACGGCTAATTTTAGTGGCACTACAAATGGAAAAATAGTTCTGTCGCAAACAACTACAGGTTCGCAATACACCATTAATGAAAGTGATACAGGCGTATTCACCTCGGGAGGCGGCAGCAGTAATGTTGTGGGGCAAAACGCAATAGCAACCGTCTCGATTCAGCAGGCAGGCGGTGGATCGGTATCAGAAACGATGACGGGAGGGCAGTCCGCTGGCGCCTCAGGCTTGCAGCTGTCTGATAACAATGGCAACAGCGTCACACTCACACCTTCTGCAGGCGGTACAGCCAGCAACTATACTAACGTTGCCAGTGTAACGAATAACGCTTCCACTTTTCAGATTGGAGCAAATCCCGGCCAGACAGCATCCTTTGCATTTCAGAATATGCAGGCAAAC
>JAJZFJ010000032.1 GCA_021805395.1 bacterium | reverse complement strand
GGGAGCAGGGCCGGCAGGAGGTCTCTGCCAAGCCTCTCGTACCGCTCACTGGCCTGCGGCACCTCTCCCCGCGCTTTGGCGCGACCCTCCCCTTTCCGCGCTACGCTTGCAAAGGGAAGGTGAGAATCCGAGGTACTTAACATGAGAATTTATTGAAAACGGTACCAGGTGTCGCACTGTTCTGTCCACCCTCCTTGAGTGAGCGCCAGCGAACGTCCCGAGGAGGGGTGATGGCGTAGCCAGGGGGGAGATGTCGCATTGTCAGTTTTTGGCTGAACGATGGAGGCACCAAAGCAGTATACAGATTCATCCTCACCCTCCCCTCTCCTTCCAGGGATCTACAACGTGGTACTAAGGCAAAAGTTGTGCGCACCCCCTGCAAGGTGAGGGTGGGATTCTGGTTCCCACATCACTTAAAGTAAATAGCTGAAATATCTCTCATATTCACTCCATAGATCCATAGCTCCAAACTTCATTATATGTTGCCAACATATTCCGATGATGATGCTTTCAATGTCACTTATTACCTCCTGTTATGTCTATACTATAACCATTGAATTCATTCAGTTCATCTCATACAACTCATCAGTATGGAGGCTAACTATGATGTTTAAAGCCCGGATATGTGCAATTCTTCCTCTATTATTATTCTCTCTCACAAAAGCGAATGCAGATCAAAACAGACTTGTGCTTGTGGATCAATCAGATTTTGGACTTCACAAAGGGTTTTATATCGACATAGAAAACACTCCCGCACCTAATAGCCCATGTGTTCCGGCTGGGATACATTTATATCTTGGAGTGGCAAATGGTACAGAATGGCACTTTCTCATGGCAACACCAAACTGGGAGATGAATCATCAATACCACATCAAAGCAGTCATAAATCCCAATGGAGCCAAATTGTGGATAGATGGACAGCTAATGGCAAAATATGCAGGAAGCTTTATGCCAAATACAGGAGACCTCACGGCATTTGACCGTCCTGGCTGGGCTGCTGCTCCTGCAACTTATATACCGGTTGAAGGGGCATTGCAGTTAACAGAGACCAGCAATACTGGCAAATTGATAGGTTCTCTACACAAGACATTCCTCGCGGCAAGGAATTCAGCCATTTTACTGTTTAACCCAGACTACAAAAAGACATACAGCTGGATCACTAAACCTGACAGCACCGTTACTATCAACACCACATTAGAACTAATTACCCCTCCTACCGTAGCATCCATATCACCAGTTATCGACAAGTATGGACAGCTTCGTCAAGCCTCATGGCCAAGGAAGATACTTTCAGATTCACAACTACTGGCTTCCGTTCAGAGAGAAGCAATTGAAATGAAGTCTCTACCTCCAGTCCCTCATAGAGACCCATTTGGAGGAGATACAAACCTGGGATGGCATTCTGCGGGAACTGGCTACTTCAGATTATTGAAAAATAACGGGAAATGGTGGTTGATAACGCCAGATGGCAACCCATGCTTCTACACAGGTGTGTGCTCCGCTCCGCAACTGAACTTTGATGCGACAGATGTTACCAAGAGATCTGAAATGTTTGGTGATCTGCCTCCAACATCCGGAAAATTCTCCGATGCATGGCAGGATGGCAATAATGCTTACAACTTCAATATCTCGAATATGATCCGAAAGTTTGGCAGCGATTGGCAGCAAAAAGGAACAGCAGAAACCGTTAATCGGCTCAAGCACTTTGGATTTGATGGAGCAGGCAAGTGGAGCAGTGAGATTAAGTGCGTTCCATATTGTCCCGTTTTAGGTTACGGGAACACTCCACTGCTGGTGAAACATCCCGATATCTTTAATCCCACAGCTCGCAGAGATCTTGCAGCAGTGCTCAGATCACAAATTACCCCACATCTTAACGACCCAGATGTGGTTGGGTGGTCATTCGGTAATGAAATCTCTGAAATCATAATGACAAGCCAGATCAGTGATATCCTGAATATGGGTGCCGATGTGGATGCGAAACAGGCGTTGGTAAAATATGCTCTGAAGCACATCTATCAGGGCGATATTGCAACGATGGCAGCCAGCTGGAAAGTGGATGCAGCCAGTGAGGATGAAATGTATGCTGCTAAACCATCACCACCACCTGCAGACGTGGAAGTTCTACGCCAGTACTATGCAACAACATTCTATCGATTCCTGTACCAAACAATTAAGGGTATCGATCCTAATCACCTCTATTTTGGGTTCTGGATTGTGCCGGGCTGGTGGCAAAATGCGAGTGACTGGAAGCTTATTGCGCCGTGGTGTGATGCTATTGGTTACGATCGGTATTCGTATAAATTCGCTGGAAGCATGTTTGATCCCCTCATCCGAAGTACCAACAAGCCAATCTTCTGTGGAGAATTCAGTTTCCCGCCAACATACAAAGACCGTGGTTTTGGCAGATACGGCACTCATGGAGACACTCCCCAGCAGTCTGGAACAGACTATGCCAGGTATGTGATGGATGCTGCAAGATCACCCTATTGTGTTGGGACATTATGGTTTGAATACCGGGATGAACCACTTACAGGACGTGACCTGATTCAAGGGCCAGATCTTATCTATGGTGAACACTATGCATTTGGTATCGTGGATGTGACGGACCGCCCTCGCTGGCCCCTTGTTAAAGAGATGCGAGCGGTGAATAGCAAACTGGACAGAATTCGACAGCAGGCGAGCGATAGATAGGATTTTAACTGGCTAAGAATATACACATATCTACCAATTTCTCCAGTGAACATAGAGATTTCGAAGCTTTTGAAGATTTATTTACAATTTTGCCCTTTCTAATCTATACTATTATTAGACTAAGAAAGGAGGTGGTGTTAGTATATGGATTCAAGTCAACGAGGTGAGCAGGCGGGCTAGCCTGTTTTAACAGTTCTGTCTGACCGCTTGCGGTCACACAGCCCGTAGTGATGAACAGGACCCCGTTCTGTTCGCCTGCTGAAGCCCGGTGCCATTTATGGCATCGGGCTATAATATTTTAAACTACACCATTATCTCGCTTAGGACGCCAGCCAGGAATTTTCCACAAGGCAAATGTATTGGACTCCTCAGGTACAGAAAAAATCGCGCAAAAGCGAAACTCCCTGGCGAGAAGGCGGGCATCATACCAGTTCTGTTCAAACCAGCTATAGGGCATCTCCCGTTCGATAAGTCTGCGCGCCTGTTGAATGGAACTCCGTCGGAGAATGTAGCCTGCCGTCATCTGATATCTACCCTGCCCCATCAGATTATGAAAGCCACGAAGGCTGCCAAATGGATCTGCCATCTCATACCCCTTGATTTATGCCTGATATGTATTGTACCGTTAAGTGCTTCACGTCCATCCCGGCATTCCTGAATGACTAATCACTCTTAATTACTGACTGAAATGTAGTGGAACTGATGTGCATTATGCTTTCACGGTATTACAAAAACTACGAACAGACCTTACTTAGTTGATGCGATGTTTCGGAGAATATTCATTTTCCTCTTGCTGCACTCATCGTTAAGACGCAGTGAAATTGCTGTGGAACAAAATGAACGGATATTTTTGGCAGGGATCTTTTATCCAGAAAACCACGAGTTTATTCGCCAGCTTGCAGGCAAGGACAAACAGGCACTATTCGGGTATCATTCGGCACAAATTCTCTTCATCGCGGCTTGAAAGATGTAGAGATGTTCATAGACAAATATAGTGTGATTTATAACGCTGTGACTGAACGGAGATAATACGGTATGAAACGATCTGCTGCAAATGGTTGAAATAAAGTGGAACATTCTCAAGAGGGAGAGACGCTATGAATTTTGTTCACTAAAATTCCATGAAAATTATATATTGCTTCGTCTTGCGCATTTCATTCTATACTTTGTATGGACTGGCTGACGTTGAACACGACTCAACCCTAGTGCTTT
>JAJZFJ010000103.1 GCA_021805395.1 bacterium | reverse complement strand
TTACCTCGCTGCCATACCTCCTAGAGTACAGGTGATGGAACACCCGGTCATGTCACCCTTGCAGGGCATGACAATCGAACAAGCGACTTCGTGTCGCACTCGCGGGGAGAGGTAGAAGCGGCTGGCGTCACCTTAAACCATCCATAAATCCAGCAAAACATTGAGCCTTGAAACACTTACTCTTGCCCCTCCTTGAGTGAGCACCAGGAACGCCCCGAGTAGGGCTTGGGGAGAGGTCGCGGCAAAGCTGCCATTTCCATAAACCTTCCGCTTGCACCGGCCCAATCCCTCTCACCGTTCCATCTACAGGAAATACCTGCCAGGCAGCCTCAGCAGCTCCTGTTGGGAAATCGTGGTCGCGTTCGCAACATTCTGGTCATGCACAACAGCCATGCCATTCTGTAGTGAGTAGACTGCGATGTAGTGAGGAACGTGGATTAAGAAGAATACGGAAGTTACGCCATTCATCTGTTCATGTAGGTCTATTGCTTGGGTTCATGCCCGCACCTTAACATAATCGACTCAAGGCTTTGTTTCTATATTCATTAATTAGTATAAAACAGGAAGGAAATGGCTAGCCATGTCTAGAACCTTGAAAAGGATGTCTGTTCATCTCTATTTGAGACACCCGCAGTTCATGATTTAGTCATACCTCAAGCCAAGTAAATATTTTCAAATCCATACAATAAGACTGTGTCGTACTCAGTGGATACTATCATGTGAGAAAGAAAAGAAATGAGTATCACCACCAGGGGCAGCATGGATAATCATTCTCAAGTAAACAAAGAGGGTAATAAACGCTCTGTCACTTTCAGATCTGTTTTGATCGGTCTTATCCTTCTGCCAATCAATGCCTACTGGGTTGTGTGTATGGAGCTTATTCGTTACTCTTCCCATCCCACCACTATCTCACTCTTCTTTAACTGTATTTTTATCCTGGTAATCCTTACACTTGTTAATGTTGTAATTCTCCGGCTAGCGCCACGGTATGCACTATGTCAGGGAGAGCTGTTGCTCATCTACTCCATGCTAGGGATAGGTACAGCAATGTGTGGCCACGATATGCTGCAGGTATTAGTACCTATGCTTGCTGCACCAGCCTATCTGTCCAACTCATCGAACCACTGGCACACACTCTTCAAGGGAGTGTTTCCACACTGGTTAACCCTCACGAATTATGGTGCCGCGAGAGATTTCTTTATAGGACAATCTACTCTATATACTGCTGCACATCTTAAAGCCTGGGCTGTACCGGCCATCACCTGGTGCCTGTTTCTGTTCGTACTACTCTTCGTCCTGCAGTGTATGAATGTAGTACTGCGTAAACAGTGGACCGACAATGAGCATCTAAACTATCCTTTGGTCAGGTTGCCCCTGAATATCACTTCTCAGGCACCCGGGGGTCAGGGTGGCACACCGCTTAACCGTAATAAGCTGTTTTGGGTAGGGTTTATTCTAGCCGCTTCCATCGATATAATTAACTCACTTAACTACTACTATCCCAGTATCCCTCCTATCCTTACACCCGGAAATGGCGCTAGTTTCTGGCAGATTGCACAGTTCTTTCCAAACAAGCCATGGAACGCTATTGGATGGACGGCCGTTTCGTTTTATCCATTTCTGATTGGGCTGGGAATGCTGATGCCAATGGATTTCTTATTCTCTCTCTGGTTTTTTTACCTTTTCTGGAAATTGGAAGCTGTTTTTGTTGTAGCGAATGCATGGGATGCAGACCCCCAGATGCCCTACGCCAGTTATCAGGCATTTGGTGCATATATGCTCTGGTGTTTTTCAAGTATATGGCTGGCGAAAGGTTATCTTAAACAGGTAATACTTCGAGCCTTAGGCAAGCCCAGCAAAGTTGATGATCAGGATGAACCGTTGCGTTATCGAACTGCACTGCTTGGCATTGCAGCGGGAATGGTTCTACTAACAGGCTTCTCCATGGTTCTTGGTCTCTCGTGGTGGATGGCAGTTCTCTTCTTCATAATCTATCTTGCAATTGCTTTGGCCATCACCAGGATGAGAGCAGAAATGGGAACACCAATTCATGAGTTAGCTCTTGGCCCAGATGCCCTCATGCCAGAACTTCTCGGTACGCAGATGCAGAACCACCAGGCTTTAGGTGGCTATACCATGCTTTTCTGGTTCAATAGAAGCTATAGATGCCAGCCAATGCCGATACAATTAGAGGCATTCAAGATGGCTGAAATTACCGGAGCAGGAAACAGCAAACCGAATGAGATGAGACGCTGGTTCTGGGCACTCCTTCTTGCAGGGATAGTAGGGGCTGCATGCGGGATTTGGGCAATTTTAGATCTAACATACCAGTTTGGTGCCTACGCAAAAGCCAGCCCCGTGGCAATGACTGCCTACAGCACAGAGCCATGGAATCGGCTATCAGGCTGGCTTCAATCTCCTAAACCTCCGAATGGAACTGCAGCGATGGCGGTAGTAGTAGGCTTGCTGTTTGCAGCGTTTCTGCAGGCGATGCGTGTACGCTTTCTATGGTGGCCATTTAATCCACTTGCTTATGCTGTCAGTACAGGTTTCGAAATCAATCTTATCTGGATGCCCATGTTCATCGCGTGGATTACCAAGTTCATGCTTCTACGTTACGGAGGCAATCGACTCTATCGAGCCTCACTTCCCTTCTTTTTCGGATTGATACTTGGTCAGTTTATAGAGGGAAGTCTTTTGAATATTTGGGGAGTGGCTACAGGAATTCCTACCTATCAGTTCTTTCAGTAAACATCAGTATGCATCATTTTCATCGGGATGTATTTGGAAGTGACCATAATTTAGGAGTTGGTTAGACTACATTCCATCTGTGCCCCATTAAAAGTGGTTATAATCTAAATATTGCTAAATGTGAGATAAGCAATTCAGTTCGGGTTCATTCAATTTTGGGTCGCATAGTCATCTGTTGCAAGAATTCCTGAAGAAAGTTGGCCGAGAGGATATCCTAGTAGTCTCTAGTTACGTCTGTTGATCGGTCTAACTTCTATTGACTCCAGCAACTCAGTTATGCTAACCTATATTCAAGCTTTTAAGTGGGTCCGGAGAGGCCTAAAAGGCGATTTGATTTTTGCATCAGTGTATCTCAAAGATACGCCACGATCATGTCACGTCTCCTCTCCTATTAAACCGCCGCCTTTTTAATGCCTGGAGGCTATCAATGGAGAGAGAAGACAACACGACTGGTTTAGCAGTTATGGAGCAGGACGACATCCGCCGCGCTCTGACTCGCATTGCGCATGAGATTGTGGAACGCAATCATGGCATTGAAAACCTGGCAATCATAGGTATCCTCACCCGTGGCAAGCCTCTCGCAGACCGCATCGCGAAAACTCTCCATTCCATCGAAGACAGAATGCCCTCGTGTGGAGCACTGGACATTGGTCTCTATCGCGATGATTTCACCTCAAATCCTGTTGACCGGCCAGCACCTCATCCAACCGACATCGCTTTCAACATAAACGATAAAGATATCGTTCTGGTGGATGATGTCTTGTACACAGGCAGAACCGTACGTGCAGCAATCACCGCTCTCCTGGATCTTGGCCGACCTGCTTCCATACAGCTTGCCGTTCTTCTGGATAGAGGGCATCGGGAACTCCCTATTCGACCCGACTACGTTGGAAAGAACCTGCCTACCTCGCTGGATGAGCATGTGAAAGTCTCTCTGATGGAGGTAGACGGCATCGATCAGGCAGTAATCCTGCGTCCGGATGGGTCTCGCTAAGATGATGAATCTGCTTACACTTAGGGAAACATCAAGCGATCAGATCCACTATCTCCTTGATACCGCACTCTCATTTGTTGAGATTATCAATCGTCCAGTTAAAAAAGTGCCCAACCTGAGAGGGCGAGTGATGGTCACCCTGTTCTATGAAAACTCAACACGCACACGTACCTCATTTGAAGTCGCTGCCAAAATTATGAGTGCAGAAGCAATTAATGTGGCAATCGCTCAGTCGTCAGTTTCCAAAGGTGAGTCCCTTAAGGATACTTTACGCACTATTCAGGCATTGAAAGCAGACTGTATCGTTATCAGGCACAGCTCATCGGGAACCGCCCAGTTTGCTGCGGATCATTTACAGATTCCTGTTATAAATGCAGGCGATGGCAGGCACGAACATCCAACACAGGGCCTTCTGGATATGCTCACCATTCAAAAGCATAAGGGTGATTTGCGAGGACTTAAAGTAGCCGTAGTGGGCGATGTTGCGCATAGCAGAGTTGCCAGGTCAAACATCTGGGGGCTAACCAAAATGGGAGCATCGGTTACACTTGTTGGTCCAAGTACCCTCATGCCTCACGACGTATCAGAGCTTCCGGTCACTTTAAGCACTTCCCTCAAACAGGGGCTTGAGGGTGCTGATGTGGTGAATGTCCTTCGCCTTCAGACAGAACGGCAGGAACGGGGTTTACTTCCAAGCCTTAGGGAGTACTCAAAACTCTATGGGATTAACTCAAGAACCTTACGCTATGCAAAGCCCGATGCATTGGTTCTCCACCCAGGCCCCATGAACCGAGGAGTGGAGATCACGGCAGACGTTGCGGATGGTCTTAACGGCATCCACTCTGCTATCGAAGAGCAGGTTAGCCATGGCATCGCAGTGAGAATGGCTGCACTATATATGCTTATGTCAGTACCATCCAGTTCTGTAGCACAACAGATGGGAGATCGAATTTGAGAACAGTTTTAAAGAACGGCAGAGTGGTCGACCCATCGCAGGCTCTTGACCAGATTGCAGATATCCTCATTGAAGACGGCAGGATTGCAGCAATTTTGAGCCCGAATTCTGAACAGGCAGATGCTGAGATCATAGATATCTCCAATCGTGTGGTTACTCCAGGGCTCGTGGATATTCATGTTCATCTCAGGGAACCAGGTTTTGAATACAAGGAAGACATCGAGAGTGGCAGCCGGGCTGCCGCGGCAGGAGGGTTCACCCGCGTCTGTTGCATGCCGAACACAAATCCTGCTATCGATTCAGCTTCAGTCGTAGGGCATATTCTTTCTCGCTCCGCTCAGGTGGGATATTCAAGGGTACATCCCATAGGTGCTGCAACCAGAGCCATGGAAGGTGATCAGCTTACGGAGATGGCTGAACTACAGGAAGCCGGAGTTGTAGCAATATCAGACGATGCTTTCCCGTTGCAAAACTCTGAGACTGTTAGAAGATGTATGGAATACTGCGCCATGCTGGGCCTGCCTCTGCTCACTCATAATGAAGACAAACAGCTCACACATAAAGGCAGCATGAACGAAGGCGGAGTGTCCACTATGCTTGGCTTGCCGGGTATGCCACGTGTTTCAGAGGATATCGCTGTGGCACGAAATATTTTGCTCAGCGAACTCACTGGCTGCCACCTTCACCTGCTGCACATCTCAACAGCTGGCACTGTGGATCTGCTCCGCAAGGCAAAAGCGAAAGGTCTCAATGTTACCGGAGAAGCTTGTCAGCATCACTGGGCTTTGACAGATAAGGCATGCCTGAACTACAACACAGATGCAAAGATGAACCCTCCGCTGCGAACCCAGGAGGATTGTGATGCTGTGATTGAAGGTTTGAAAGACGGCACCATAGACTGCATTGTTACTGACCACGCACCACATGCTGAATATGAAAAGGAGGTTGAGTTCGATGCTGCCCCATTCGGTATTCTTGGCTTGGAAACCTCATTCTCCGTAGCATACACTACGCTGGTCCTCACAGGCCACATCAATTTTAGCCAGATGGTTATGCTTATGTCTACCAAGCCGGCAGCTCTGCTAAATCTTCCCGATGGTGCAGGAACACTGAAGGTTGGATCGGTTGCCGATATAGCTGTATTCGATCTTAATGAGAGCTGGACCGTTGACAGAAAAGCCGTTCAGTCCAAATCCCACAACACTCCATTCCATGGCATGAAACTTCAGGGGAAAACCTGTTTCACAATGCTGAATGGCAGAAAAGTAGAGGTTAACTAAATGCCACGTGCCATCCTTATCTTCACAAATGGCGCGGTACTTACCCAGTCTGGCGTGGATGGAACTGCTCTTGCATCAGACCGCCAGGGCCGGATAATTGCAGTCGGCAGCGATGCGCAGATTGAGGCTCTGGCTGGCCCAAACACCAAAAGGATTAATCTTAACGGGAGAGCTCTCATCCCGGGATTTTTTGACTGCCATATGCACATTCTGGACCTTGGCTTAAAGCTTGGCCAGCAGGATCTTTCAACTCCACCTGTTAAATCAATTGCTGATATTCTTGAATTGTTGAAGTCCAGACTAAAACTGAATCCACGAGTAACTGTTTTATTAGGGAACAGGTATGATCAGAATAAGCTGACTGAGAAGAGACATCCCACTGTGTCTGAACTGGATGAGATATCCCGAGACATTCCCATCCGTCTGGAGCATACCTCGGGGCACGCAGCTGTCTACAACAGCAAGGCACTGGAGATGCTCGGTATAGACAGCAGCACATCTAACCCTCCAGGTGGTGAGATAGAGCATACCGCGGATGGTAAACTTTCTGGTCTGTTGCTTGAGACGGCCAGCTGGGAAAACCAGGACAGAATTATTCCTGAGCCAACTGAAACAGAGCTGCAGGATGCTTTGAAGCGTGCAGGCGCATATCTGCTTGAACGAGGGATAACCAGTGCCTCCGATGCTGCCTGCTCACTCGATGAAGTTGATATATACAAACGCGGGGTATTCACCCAGGGCATCAGACAGCGATTGAACCTTATGATGGACTGGGCAGAGATTGTGGAAGAGTATGGATCTGAGGAGCTACCGAAACCACAGGAACTTCAGCCTGCCTCAATTTCCGGTCACCAACTGCATGTGGGACAGGCAAAACTGTTCTCAGATGGAGCGATCACTACGCGCACATGCTGGCTAACTGCACCTTTTGAAGCAATGCCAGAGAACTGTGGCATTCCAATTCATCAGCCCGAAAAGCTAAGAAATCTCATCATACAGGCACACAGGAGAGGCTGGCAGCTGGCAGTTCATGCCATAGGTGACAGAGCAATTGAAACCGTACTCGATTCTTTTGCTGAGGCTCAGAGGCAGCAGACGCGTGCACGTCCAGACCATCGAATTGAGCACTGCATGCTGCTAAACCCCGATCTCATATCAAGATTACGCCGGCAGAATGTATGGACTATAGGACAACCTGAGTTTATCTCCTCACTGGGAGATGCATACATTACGGCTTTGGGACGCGAAAGAGCCGACAGAATTAATCCCTATGCAACCCTGGATCGTGTTGGTGCGGCAGTTGCGTTCAGTTCAGACTGCCCCGTGGTACCAGGCTCCCCGCTCGCCGGGCTGTATGCTGCCATGACTAGGCGTACACCCCAGTGCGAAGTATTGAATTCCAAAGAGTGCCTCGATGTGGAGACAGCACTCTATGCATACACGGCAGCCCCTGCTTATGCAACAAGAACCGATACCGATAGAGGTACATTAGAGGCAGGCAAATGGGCAGATATGGTGATACTTTCCCGTAATCCTCTCACCACAAACATCGAGGAGTGGGAGAGTGTAAAAGTTGATGCAACTTTTATTGCAGGAGAATGTCTCTACGGAGAGGAGAAGCTTTGAAGGCTCTACTAGTGCTGGAAGATGGGAAGACGTTTGAAGGGATCTCCCTTGGAGTAACTGGTAACACGCAGGGTGAAGTTGTTTTTAATACGGGCATGACAGGTTATCAGGAGATACTCACGGATCCCTCATACGCAGGCCAGATCGTTACGCTTACCTATCCGCTCATTGGCAACTATGGGATTAATGAAGACGATGGAGAGTCGAGAGATGTGCAGGTTCGTGGGCTAATCGTCCATGAAACATCGGATATGCCCAGTAACTGGAGATCCAGAAAAACACTCCACGCCTATCTCACAGAGAAGTCCATAGTAGCCATACAGGGAATTGACACGCGTGCACTAACTCGTCATCTGAGAGGTGATGGAGTAAAAATGGGCACCATCACCACTAACGAAACTGCAGAAGAGGCAATATCCAGACTGCAAGCTTCCCCACGCTACGATAGCGTGGAACTCAACAGGCTGGTTACCACTGAAAATACCTATCTTTGGAACAGGCAAAGTACATCTCCTGATGTATATGATCCCACTTCCAAACCAACTGAGAAATTTCGTGTTGCAGTCATAGACTGTGGAGTGAAATATAACATTCTTCGCAGCTTGGCATTACTGAACTGCGAGACAGTAGTCTTCCCTTGCACAGCCACTCACGCCGAGATTCTTTCATGCAATCCACACGGTGTTATGCTCTCACCTGGGCCAGGCGATCCTTCACATCTTGGATACCTTGTTGAAACGGTGAGAAGGATAGTTGGAATAAAGCCAATAATGGGAGTCTGTCTTGGGAATCAGATCCTTGGCAGTGTGTTTGGAAGCAGAACATTCAAGCTCAAGTTTGGTCATCGAGGCAGCAACCACCCAATTAAAGACCTCAACACTGGCAAGGTATACATCACATCACAGAATCATGGATATGCTGTTGACCCCGATGCATTGAAAGATGGCATGGAAGTAGCACATATCAATCTTAATGATGGAACCGTAGAAGGTTTGAAGCATAAAGAGCTGCCAATCTTTTCAATACAGTATCATCCAGAGGCATCGCCGGGACCGAAAGACAGTATGTTCTTCTTTGAGGAGTTTGTCCGCTCGTTTACTTAGGGAGAGCAAGATGACCGTCATTACAACGGATGACAGAGACCCTGACAAGATTGCGAAGAAGCAGTCTATCAAGCGGAGAAAGCAAAGAAGCTATCTCATTTTTACTCCCTTGCTTCTGGTGCTGGTATTGATGTACACCGGGTTTACCACAAACATCATTCCCTCAGGGTCAATGCGCCCGAATCTGGTTCCTGGTGATGAAATTGTCACAGAGAGAGCATGGATGGCTTATCCATTCGGACAAATACCGGATCGTGGAGATATCATTACTTTTTATATGACTCCTCTACGGCAGATTAAAGATGCAGTTGGGACAGGAAATACTGCTGCTCAGCTGATGGCAAGAGCAGGCATCACGTCAACTGATAATGAACTTAAGCCTGTACTGTTAATCAAAAGGGTAATTGGTCTGCCAGGAGATACTATTCTCATCAGGAATAATGTTGTAATCATAAACGGACATCCGTTGAAAGAGAATTACGACGTCATTCCAGACTCGCTGCCAGATTATCCGTACCCTTATGCGGTATTGAAGCCATATAAGGTTCCTCCGGGGCATCTGTTCGTTCTGGGGGATAATCGTGCCAAGAGCGATGACAGCAGATTTTGGGGATCACTTCGCATACAGGATGTTGTAGGCAAGTACCTCTATATACTTGTGCACAGAAAACTGCCGGCAGTGGTGGACACAGTGCAAAATCCAGCTTCACCTTAATTTGAACACGAAGGAAATGAAAGGTTCCAATGCCACTAGATACCAGTTTAAAGAGGGTTATGGTTATTGGGTCTGGGCCAATTATTATTGGACAGGCTGCAGAATTTGACTATGCAGGATCTCAGGCATGCCGGGCATTACGAGAAGATAATATAGAAGTTATCCTTTTGAACTCCAATCCTGCCACCATCATGACAGACCTCGATATGGCAGATAGAATCTACATCGAGCCACTCAATGTTGAGTTTGCATCCCGTGTTATAGAGCGTGAACGGCCAGATGGTCTGCTTCCAACACTTGGTGGTCAAACAGGTTTAAACCTTGCAACGCAGCTTGCTGAAGCAGGAATATTACAAAAGTATAATGTACGACTTCTTGGGACACCTCTGGAAGCAATAAGAAAAGCGGAAGACAGAGATGAATTTCGTACCTTAATGAGATCCCTTGGTGAGCCTGTTCCAGAATCATGGATCATTACGGATGAGGCACAGCTTGCAGAGCCTGCGTCCTCTGGCATCTGGCCGCTCATCGTACGTCCCGCTTACACAATGGGTGGATCGGGTGGTGGAATCGCTCATAACATCGACCAGCTTACAGAAATCACCAGACGGGGGCTGGCACTGTCCATGCGTCACCAGGTGATGGTTGAACGTTACCTTCAGGGGTGGAAAGAGGTGGAGTATGAGGTGATGCGAGACAGCAATGACACCGCCATTACCATCTGCAACATGGAAAACTTTGATCCCATGGGTGTGCATACTGGTGACAGCATAGTAATTGCACCTTCACAAACCCTTACGGATCGTGAGTACCAGATGCTGCGCTCTGCCTCGCTCCGCATCATCAGATCACTAGGAATTGAGGGCGGATGCAATGTTCAGCTCTCACTGGATCCTCACTCCTTTCGTTATTAGGTTATAGAAGTGAATCCGAGGGTATCACGTTCATCTGCACTTGCATCCAAAGCAACTGGATATCCTATTGCACGCGTGTCTGCAAAAATCGCCATTGGATATCAGCTGGATGAAATTGAGAACTCAGTCACCAAAAAAACACTTGCATGTTTTGAGCCAACCCTGGACTATTGCGTGGTTAAAATCCCCAGATGGCCATTCGACAAATTTGTGACTGCAGATAGAAATATCACCACACAAATGAAGGCTACCGGTGAGGTAATGTCCATAGACAGAAGCTTTGAGTCTGCACTCATGAAAGCGATCAGATCACTGGAGACAGGCATATACGGGCTGTCAAACAAGACCTCTCACCTTTTGAGTGATATCGAACTGGAAGAAGCTATCAGAATTCCAAATGATGAAAGGCTCTGGTTCATCACAGAAGCATTCCGAAGAGGTATGCTGGTGGAAGAGGTACATACACTCAGTAATATAGACCCATGGTTTTTGCAGAAAATCAAAGGGCTGGTGAACATGGAGGTAAATCTCCGGGCGAATGGTCAGGCACTTGCACGCCTTATTACCGATCCAGATATGGAGGATTTCGAAACCAGACATTCACTGGCAATTCGTCTGCTTAAAGAGGCTAAACGAATGGGGTTTGCTGATCGGTCGCTTGCTGAATATACTGGAATCCCGGAAATGCAGCTTCGGAATCTGCGTAAACGATTGCAGATAATACCCGTCTATAAAATGGTAGATACGTGTGCTGCAGAGTTTGAAGCAGCCACACCCTATTTCTACTCCTGTTATGAAAGCGAAACAGAAGCCTGACAAGGCATTAGCATGATCGGTGCATCGGGAAGTGAGAGAATGAGAGGCTGCATACGTATTTTGAAAGGTGAATGATATCATACACGTGATATCCTGCCTTCAATCTCGAATATACTTTTCAGCCATTTGTGACGTACTGTTCCAAACGCGAATTATGCAATTTCCTGGAAAGTGGCATGGTGTGTGCTTATGTTAAAGCATTGTACTATCCAATATAGCTTAGCCAGTCCGATACAAACTCTCTCACTTGAGATGGTCGCTGTTCGTACACAATAGCATAGCAATAAGGATACTACCAGAATAGCCGCGCGACCATAACATCAAAATTGGGCTACGTACCACACTCCAGGAAAATAGACGATCCTGATCAGGCAGATGGTTAAACCGACCACTAGTAGTATCAGATTATTAAATTGGTGATGTACGTCCGTGATAAGATAAGAGGGACAGCATATTTAACTATCTAAACTCATGCAATCCTTCATACTAAAGAATAGTATAAGAGATGATAACGTAATATCTGAAAAATCGGATTTACCAGATATTTGGTGAAAACTAAGAGGACGGTGTAGTATGCAGATAAGTATCGATACAATGCATCCCGAGATTGCTTCTAAAATTAATGAAGCGTTAGAGATGGACATTCAGAAATTGCTGGATCCAGATATACGCTGGAGCAATACTCTTCCAATTAAAATGAATCTCGATCTCCAGAAAGGTGTTTTCGGGATACGATCCAGAAGAGATCCAAATCAGGATGAACAGGCACTAATCGATAAACTGCATCAGGAAAAGATGGACAAATTATTCCACTTTGTCTGTTCTTTCATTCTGTATGGTATCGTTGCTTATGGAACATTCTCTTTCGCTATGATGATCTATTATGGAATGCTTGGCAGATTAGCAGACTTCCAGTCTTTGACACCAGCAATCTGGGGTGAACTGGGACTACTGCTCTCATGCACTACAGCGCATTACATCATACGGCCGCAGCGTATAAACTCACTTTCAGCCGCCGAGATGCGAGCTTTGTTCAGCCGATTGTCACTCAACCGGGCACAGCGTATCTATTGCGATTTGCTAATTCTGATATCTCAAATTCCTCAGAATGAGATACCAGACAAAACGCTGCAAGAGTCACTTAAGCATGCGGATCAGTTAATCAACAGCTATAACCTGCTGGATAAAAAGCGCATTGCCATTGGGAATACACTCGGCTCCCAGAATGTGGATGAGTTAACCAGAGAGTGTGAAAATCTCAGAACTAAAGTGGCTAACTGCGCAGATCCTTTCCTTATTGGTACATACCGAAGTAATCTGGAGATGTGCGAAGTTAGACTTGGAAATGCAATTGCAATCCAAAAGAATTACGCTAAAATAAAATCTGAACAGGACGCAGTCATTCAGACGCTTTTAGCTCTTAATTCAGGCATAGCACGTCAGTTTCTCGCACCAGAGCTTTATGAGGATATTGAGGTAGGTCAAACCGCATCCAGCATTCAGGAAGTTTTTCAGCAGATAACATCGGTAGAGAATGCTGTAGAAGAGATATTGCATTTAAGAAACTCGGATTAGACCACATTTCAAAAAGGAAGAAAAGGAGAATTATGGGGCGTGTCGCATTCCCCAAAGTAAATCTATGAAGAAGTCCAAAAGAAAATATGCAGTCATCGGATCTGGTCCTATTAGAATTGGTCAGGGAATAGAATTTGATTATGCATCCGTACACTGTATTCGAGGTTTAAGAGATGCCGGTCATCAGGCTATCATCATAAATAACAATCCAGAGACTGTCTCCACAGATTTCGATACTTCAGATAGACTCTATTTTGAACCCCTGGCGTTAGAAGACGTTCTTAATGTACTCGATGTGGAAAAGCCTGATGGGGTAATAGTGCAGTTTGGCGGTCAGACTGCCATCAATTTGGCTCGTCCAATTCTGGAAGCTGGATGGAACATTTTGGGTACCTCTCCAGATTCCATCGATCTGGCTGAGGACCGAGAGATGTTCGAGCAGGTGCTGTCCGAGATGCACTTTGCCAGACCAGCTGGTGAGACTGTGACTTCGCCTGATGAAGCTCTCCTCGTTGCTGAAAGAATTGGTTACCCTGTACTCGTCAGACCCAGCTATGTTCTTGGCGGTCGTGCTATGGAAATCATCTACTCAAATGAAGACCTCAAACGGTATATGACCTATGTAGTTGATGTATCACCGCGAGCCCCAATTTTAATAGACAGGTATGTTTTAGGTAAAGAGTTGGAAGTGGATGTGATTTGCGATGGGGTGGACTGTCTGCTGCCGGGAATAATGGAGCACGTTGAGAGAGCTGGTGTCCACTCAGGCGACAGTATGGCTGTGTATCCTCCGCAAACTCTTAGCGATATCACTGTGAGCCAGATAGTGGAAACCGCCACGGCGTTAGCACTCAGGCTAAAAATAATCGGCTTAATGAACATCCAGTACGTGCTCGATCATGCAACATCCACCCTTCAGGTGCTGGAAGTGAACCCCAGAGCATCCCGCACAGTCCCCTATCTCAGCAAGATAACCGGTATTCAGATGGTGAAGGTGGCCACACAGATTATGCTGGGTAAATCTCTGAAGGAGCAGGGCTACTCATCAGGACTGCATCCAATACCTGGCAGTATATCAGTGAAAGCACCTGTATTCTCATTTCAGAAGCTTATGAAGGTTGATATTGGACTAGGTCCTGAAATGAAATCGACTGGTGAAGTTATGGGTATGGATATTGAATACCCACAAGCACTCTATAAGGCGATTGTAGCTTCTGGAATAGGCATTCCCAAAGACGGAAGCATGCTCATAACTGTTTCAGACAAGGATAAAGTGGAGGCATTCACAATAGCCAGAGACTTTGCGGAGCTTGGTTTTAAAATCTACGCAACCGTAGGAACAGCACACTTCCTTCAGAGGCAGGGAATTAAAGCTCAGGTGGTAAAGAAGCTGCATGAAGGTGAAGGTAACATAGTAGATCTCATTCAGAGTGGCCAGATATCCCTGCTTGTAAACACACTCTCCAGTGACAGAAGAATTGAGAGTGAGGGAGCCAGAATTAGACGTGCCAGCGTAGAGGCAGGTGTACCATGTCTTACCAGCCTCGATACTGTGCGAGCTTTATTGATTGCTTTGAACTCCAGACGTTCTGGAAAGTCTTTTGCACTACATACCGTCGATGAATATCTGGCACTTAGCTCTTAACAGGAGAAAATCATTGAGATCCTCGATTAAATCTTGTCTTCTTTTAATAACGCTGTGTCTTTCCAGTACAGCCTTCTCGCTGCCAATATTTGCTGCAAAAGAGCATAAACCCTGCATATATTGCCATGTCAACCCAACGCCTAATGGTATAGATCCAGCAACAGGGGAGAGAGAATCGACCCAAAGAAATCCTAGAGGTCTATACTACGCCGCACATAATCTCTCGTTTGCTGGCTACAACGAGCTAGTGGTCATGGGCAAGTCATCGCCACCAGTATTCAGTCTGGACTGGAGCACTTCACTCCCATCTTCCACTGGAAGAATTGCAGTTACCCAGGTTCAGGCAGACTCTGCGGTTCAGCTTGTTACACTCAGTTCTGTAGACCCCAAAAAGAACTCCTGCCAGATAAATATAATGAGCTGGCAGAATGGCAAGTTTGCTACGGTTGCATCCTGTCCAGTAAGTGGTTCTGTTTTCGAGATGGAGGTGGGTCACTTTTCAGGTGATAAACATGTAGCTGATATCCTGACCCAGGATGGTCTAAGAACATGGGATGGTAAAACATTCAAATTCTATCCAGCATTGCTGCCTCTTTCACTTGTGGGCAAACTGCGTATGAATAATGGAACCGAGAGAGTAATTCTCAGAGAGCGGAATGGAAAGATATTTGCCTATACTGCAAACCTGAAGGATCCAACAAACTGGCTGGTAGATCCAATTCCAGTACCAGAATCCTCAAAAGTCGACAGGGCAGATCTGCATGCTTCTCCTTTTACGCTGGAAGGTATTGGATTACCAGTCCAGATGGCTGAAGGAGGAATTACAGATTTATGGGATGTGAGACACTTCAATAAACTGTTTCTTTACTATGTGGATAGAACTGTATTAAAAGATTCTGCGGGTAATCCAATAGGCAAACCTCACGACTCCCTTGTGTTTGTGGATCCCGCAATTCAGTCACTTAAACCCATTTTTCAAACACCTGTGTTACCAGGGGCTATCCTTGATGTGGCACATCACGATCCTAAAAACTACAGTAAAGCCGGGCTGCTCATCCTCACAACAAATACCCTGGATGGTTCAGGTGCTGGTCTCTTCTTTTACCTGCTTGACTAGGAGCTATCAATAGATATGGTTGAACAACAGAAAATTGCTGTAATCACCGGGGCTAGCAGTGGTATTGGCGAGGCTGCAGCCGTCGCTCTGCACACAGCAGGGTTCCATGTGGTGCTGGGTGCACGACGCCTGGAGAGATTGCAGGTTATAGGAGAGCCTCTCAATGCAACCTGCATGGAACTGGATGTCACCAGTTCTGCCTCCGTGGATGCATTCTGTTCAGCTGTGCCAAACGTAAATCTCCTGGTAAACAATGCTGGAGGAGCAATGGGCTTCGATTCTATTGTCCAGGCAGTAGATGAAGATTGGGAACGGATGTATGATACCAACGTTATGGGATTGATGCGCATGACACGGGCACTCTATCCGAAGCTTGAAGCAGCCAATCCCGGCCATGTAATC
>JAJZFJ010000085.1 GCA_021805395.1 bacterium | reverse complement strand
ATCATTTCCCGTGTGCAGATATCCGCTGTCTGGGTATCTTGCGATCGTCATTCTCCTGCCCGAGTAGAAAAGTTCAGCAGGTTGAACTGGCACATTCAATCCAAATCCCTGATGTTCAATATTGCCGAAATGCGAGATTCCTGATTTGAATAAATCACACTGAATACAGTATTTCCTTGCTGCTGGAGACAGCTCTTGCAGAAGAACAGAGTCGGTAACAGGGTGCCAATGCGGCAAATTAACACCACCCATTATGGTGACTTTACCGGCTTTGCTGCCTCGATATACTACTGGTGAGTTAGGGGTACCGCTATCCTGATGATCTAGAGTGAACGTTTTACTGAGGTGGTATATTCCAGGTTCTAAAGTAACAACTATACCGCCAGCTGGCAGCCCATGCCTGGAAATTATCTGTCTTATGAGATTTCTGGCAGCTTCCAGCGTAGCTAATGGGCCGTCCACTCCGTAGTCTCTTTTTGTAGGAGATAGTCCATCCGAACGGTCATAACCATTTGGGGAAAGATAGATGTATACTTTAGCGACTGCAGGGGAAGGCATTAAGAATGCCAGGCAGTAAAAGACTGTAATGTAGACGATTACTGCTGTTCGTAACAGAGGCACACTTCGCATACCATTCTCCAAGCCTTCAACATCACGCCAGATGTATGATGATTATTGTATCGTTACAACTATGCAGATTGAAATAACTGTTGTGAACTTCAAGTTATCCAGATTAAATCACACATTTTGCCATTTCATGTGTTGAACTGGCTATAACTTGGTTGAAGTTATTCGGAAGTTGGAATAGCATCTTCACCTTCTATCCAGTAACTACCATCAGGACAGAATTCACGCTTCCAAATAGGTACTGTTTCTTTAAGGGTATCAATACAGAAGCGGCATGCATCAAAACCTTCTGCCCGATGAGGAGAGCCTACTGCGATAGCAACACTCGCCTCTCCAAGTTCAATTCTGCCAACACGATGCACCATCGCTACCGTGCAACCCCATTTCGATTCAGCTTCTTCCGCAATCCTGAGCATCTCTTTGAGTGCAAGTGGCCGATAAACCTGATATTCCAGGTATGCAACTTCCCTGTTTCGGGAGTTATTCCTCACCTGTCCAATAAAGGATAGAACCGCTCCATTTACAGGAATAGCTACACGCTTTTCCAGCAGGTCTATTTCTAATGGAGTTTCCTGGATGTTAACGAATGCCATTTCTTAACCTCCGCTAGAAGGAGGTAACAAAGCTACAACATCTCCCTCCTGAAGGAGAGTATCCGTATCTATTACAGTGTCCTTAATCGCAAATCTGCAATGGGAACGAATTCCTTCCAGTTTTGGATATGCGCTTATGGCAGCATCCACTAGCTCTACTAATGTTGAGCCACAGGGTAACTCTAAACAGACTGTGCTGTCTGGTGTGAGATCGGAGTAACTGCCATGTAGTTGTAACTGCACACCTATAATTCCCGATGCCATTCTCGCTAGCTTTCCCACATTCACCGCATGCATGGTCTCTGCGTCTGGTGTCTCCACTATAATGGGGACATGTAACAGTCGAGGGTCGGTGGAAATCAATCGGAATGCCTCAAAACCTATGGTTCCTTCACCAATGTGAGCATGGCGGTCTACTCGACTGCCAAGCCCCTTAACCGAATCATTGGCATGGATAACCTTCAGATATTTCAGACCGACTAATTTGTCAAACTCCTCAATTGTATGGTTAAAGGTTACTGCATCTCGTATGTCGTTGCCGGCTACAAAAACGTGACAGGTATCCATACAGACACCAAGTCTGGGATGATCTCCCACGCCTTTCAAAATGGTACCGAGCTGTTCAAACTTCCAACCCAAACCTGTTCCCTGACCAGCTGTGGTTTCCAGGGCAATGCCGGCAGTCCAGCCTAAGGCATCTGTTTCATCCAGTATGAGTTTAAGACTTTCAATCAGCCTTTGAACTGCCTCATCTTCTCCCTGGTTGAGGTGGGCTCCCATGTGAGTTACCACCCAGCTGATCCCTAATCGACTGGCTCTGTCAAGTTCACTTCGAAAAGCTCCACGAGAGCGATTCATTACAGCTGGGTCAGGGGCAGCAAGGTTGATGAGATAAGAGTCATGAGCAATCAACTCCTGAATACCTGTTTCCGCGTGGGTAGCCCGAAACAGCTGAACAGTCTCTTCGGTGAGTTCGGGATGAGACCATTGCCGGGGACTTCCTGTGAACAACTGAACGACAGTACATCCAATTTCCTTACCGCTTATGAGACTTTTCTGTATGCCTCCAGAAGTAGGCATATGGGCGCCAATGAGGCGTGTGTGTGTTCTTTCCAGAGGATTAATTACAGGATTTGCTTGTGTCATCAGTTGTTTTATCACCTATTTTCCGCATCTAGCGTATTCAGTGTGTAGTTCAGAATATCGCTTCGTGTCACTAAAACTTCAAAGAATTCCGTACAAAAGTATACCATTCTCTAGCTTGTTTGGATTGATGAATATTCTCTGAGGTAATCTAGTTTGGATGAGTTTGTAAAAATCAGAATGGAGGCTTTTTCTCATGCCCAGGCAGATCATAGATCTTACGCACAGCCAAAATGTCTCGCTTCAATCCATTGGCGTGGATGAAGTGACTTTAGAGGATTCGTTTTGGGAGCCAAGACGAGAGATTAATCGCATTTCTACCATCCCTTCTCAAATTAAACAGTGTGAAGATACTCACAGGGTGGATAACTTGAGAAGAGTGCTTGGGAATGGAGAAGTCAAGTTTGAAGGTATCTACTTTAACGACTCGGACGTTTATAAGGTGATGGAAGCTATCTCATGGTCGCTGGCTACTCACCCCGATGCAGAGCTGGATTCCAAGATGGATGAATTAATCGAAGTCGTGGCTTCTGCACAGCAGCCTGATGGTTACCTCAACAGCTATTTTATGTTTGAAAGAGAAAAAGAGCGTTTCACAAATCTTAAAGATATGCACGAGCTATACTGTGCCGGACATCTTATTCAGGCAGCAGTAGCACACCATAGAGCGACTGGTAAATCGACATTTCTGGAAGTAGCAAAACGACTTTCCGACTGCTTGTATGTTAACTTTGGACCCGATGGCAGACCGGGTGCATGTGGTCATCCTGAAGCTGAGATGGCACTGGTGGAGCTTGCCAGAGAAACAGGAGATGAAAGATACCTTGTCCTGGCAAAATGCATGATCGATGCTAGAGGCATGAATCCTCCCATTCTTGGTGGGGCAGAATATCATCAGGATCATCAGCATATCAGCAGGCGTGATACCATAACGGGGCATGCTGTGAGAGATCTGTATCTTATGTGTGGCGGAACTGATGTGGTGTTAGAAAATGGCGATGAGAACTATCTGACTGGTCTGAATGCTATTTGGGATAACTTTACATCCAGGCGAATCTATGTGAATGGCGGGGCTGGTGCCAGACATGAAGGGGAAGCTTTTGGTGTGGATTATGAGCTGCCAAACAGCCGCGCCTACAACGAAACTTGTGCTGCTATAGCGAGTGTAATGTGGCAGTACAGAATGCTGCATCTAACCGGAGAAGCCAAATACGCCTCTCTGATGGAGCATACGCTGTATAATGCAGTTTTGCCAGGTTTATCCTTAAATGGTATGGAGTATTTCTACGAGAACCCACTGGAAGACAACGGTACTCACAGACGTCAGGCATGGTTTGGATGTGCATGCTGCCCTCCCAATGTGGCACGCTTAATGGCACAGCTTCCCGGTTACTTTGCCTCCACTAACGGCAACAGCATTTATTTACACCTGTATGCTGCGTCGGAGATGAAACTGAAGCTCGATATAGGTGTCATAACCTTGAAGCTACGTACTGAATACCCGTTCAATGGAAGCGTACAGATTGATGTGGAAGGTGCTGATGCACCATTTGACCTATACTTGAGAGTGCCGCACTGGGTTAAAGAGGGTAAAGCTGCACATAATGGTAACGTGCTGGCGTGCATTCCTGATGAGTATGTGGCAATTTCTGCTGTGCAGTCGGGCGATAAAATCACGCTCGAATTTCCATTTCAGGTGGAACTGCTGGCAAGTCACTCTCGAGTGGTTTCGAATAGGAATCAGGTTGCAATTCAGTATGGACCTCTCATCTACTGCATTGAACAGGCAGATTTGGAAGGTGGTGATATTCGAGATGTTGTACTGAATTCGGATACTGATTTCAAATTGAAAGCACAGTCATCACTACCAGGAAACATCCCTATTCTGGAAGGTATGGCCCTTATCTGTACACCTTCTCCCGAGTCATCCCTATATCATTCCATTGTGCAGAAGGAATCTTTATCAGTTATCACGAAAATGATTACGGCAGTCCCTTATTATGTCTGGGCAAATAGAGAACCAGGGCCTATGAGGGTATGGATACCTATGGAGTAGTGCATGGGAACAGTTATTAACGACTGGAGTGAACTGGCTGAAAAGCTGGATTCTGAGAAAGCTGCAGGCAAAAAAGTAGTGTTTACAAACGGAGTTTTTGATATTCTGCATGCCGGTCATTTAAGATCACTCCAGTCGGCCAGAGCACTCGGAGATGTTCTGGTTGTTGGAATCAATACCGATGAGTCCGTGAGAAATCTCAAAGGGCAAATGAGACCGATTATTAACCAGGCAGAACGTGCAGAGATGCTCGCAGGGTTAAGCTGTGTGGACTATGTGAGTATCTTCAATGACAATACACCAACTGCTCTCATCAGTGTCGTGAAGCCAGATATACACTGCAAAGGCGGAGATTATCGGATTTCTGATCTGCCAGAAGCATCGGAAGTAATGAAGAACGGTGGGGAGGTAGTCATCCTCCCCCTGTTACCAGGGCGTTCATCCACAGATATTATCTCAAAATTAAAACAAATCATACTTCTTGAAGGTGGCAAATGAGAGTACTCGTTACCGGTGCAAATGGTATGTTGGGGCGTGATCTGTGTGAACAGTTAAGTATTTCCCAACACACTCCTCTGGCTACAGACATTGCCATGCATGAAGGTTCTGCCATCACTCCGTTAGACATAACTAGCGCCTCAGATGTGCTGCGATGCTTCGAAGAGCTGAAGCCAGATGTAGTGATTCATGCTGCTGCGGCTACGAATGTGGATGCATGCGAGAGATCGCCAGACATGGCATATAAAGTGAATGCTTTAGGTACATGGTGTGTGGCTGCAGCGTGTGCGAAGATGAACATCCATTTAATATATATCAGTACTGATTTTGTTTTTGATGGCAAGAAAACCACGCCATATACCGAATTCGATACACCCAACCCCATCAATCATTACGGAGCATCCAAACTGGCAGGCGAGAAAGCAGTACAGCAAGTCTGTTCCAGATATCACATAGTGCGAACACAATGGCTGAATGGAGCACAGGGAAAAAGCTTTGCTTCCGCAATGATAGAAATGGCAAAAACCAAATCTGAGTGGACTGTTGTTGTCGATCAAACAGGGTGCCCCACATTCACTCTGGATCTGTCCAGAGCGGTAATATCACTTCTGGAATCACACATGTATGGCACATATCATATTGTAAACAGAGGTGAATGCTCATGGTATGAGTTTGCAGGAAAAGTGCTGGAGATGGCGGGAATACGCGGAGTAACGCTGCATCCAATTCCTGCAAGCCAGTGGGTCTCACCAACCCGAAGACCAGCATACTCTGTTCTACGCCGCTATGTCCTTGAGCTGCAGGGACTTGATCACATGCGCTCATGGGAAGAGGCACTTGAGGAGTTTCTGATGCAGCGAAAAATTCTTGCAAATTCGAATTAACCTGCTTACAAAGCAGGCTATTCCAAATTATTAGTGTCTCCTGATCTACCAGATCGAAGTAGAATGACCGTAAATATCAAATATTTATGGTGAAATCCTTCTAAAGAGCCTATGAATACTTTCTTTCTGTTATAATAGTCATCACATGATAGAGCTAAATTAAATCTAGTTCTTGTCTGTATGCATCTTTTTTGTATGCAGAATCAGTTTCCTGACTAGTTTTTAAGTTACCCATGAGAGCTTGACTAAATGGCATAGCAGCCATAAAAGCTAATTCTAAACGACTGTTTTTCTACGAAGGAGATCTAAAGTATGATTAAATGGAAAAATGCTGGCATATTAAGTATTGCCACTGCATTAATTGCTACTGGATTAGCAGGATGCAGCAGCAATAACAACAGTTCCAGCGGTGCTGGTAACAGTGCAAACAGTACTCCAGCTAACGCACCAACCTATGAGTTGATTACAAACGGTCAGTCGCCATTCTGGGAGGCAGCTCGACTGGGAATGGTAGCTGCCGGGAATGCACTCCATGTGAATACGGATATGGATGAGCCTTCTCCTTCTACCAATGATGTGCAGGTTACCATGTTTAAAGATGCAGTTGCCAAGCAAGTTGCCGGCATTGGGATGTCTTCCGTCAATCCTGCTGCTATCACAGGTACCATCAACTCGGCGATTGCCTCAAAAATACCTGTTATTAGCTTCGATTCAGATGCCCCTCAATCAAATCGACTGGCATACATTGGGACAAACAATTTTAAAGCTGGTCAGATTTTAGGAAACTATGTGAAAACACTGTTTCCCAATGGAGGCAAGCTGGTAGGTTTTGTTGGAACCATGAGTCAGCAGAATGCTATTGACAGATACAATGGACTGTTAGCCGCTCTCAAAGGTACAAATATTACATTCGTCGCTCCACCTTATCTGGATCAGCAGGACAAAAATGTCGCACAGACGAATGTGCAGAACGCAATCACACGATATCAGTCTCAGGGCCTGAATGGACTGGTTGGGCTTTACTCCTATGATGGGCCAGCCATTATTGATGCCCTTCATCAGTTAAACCTGAGAAGTAAATTCAAAGTTATCTGTTTTGATGGGGACCCTCAAACTTTGAAAGGTTTGGCAGATGGCGATGTGGATTGCACTGTTGTCCAAAAGCCTTACTATTTTGGCTATCTTTCCGTGATGCTTCTTAACTATCTGCATCAGGATGGAAACAACATTGATGCAGCCTTCAAATCGATTGCTCCCGAGATTGCCAAACATAAAAGTATGAAGATTTTTCCAAGCAAGCATATTATCGATACAGGCGTTACATTGGTTACACCGGCCAATGCCGCACAATTCTTAGCAGCACTAAAAGCCAAGAATATCACGTCCACCTAAAGGTCGAGAAACAGAGCGGTTAATGCCAATAGCTAAACACCGCTCTGTTTCATTTCAATTCAGAAACTAAACACATAAACTCTAAAATGCTTTTTGAGTGAAAGGTGAGGTTTACTATGTTACGACCAGGAAATTTCCTTTTTCCTAGTGCCTTAGCAATTGGTGCTTCATTGCTGCTTAGTGGTTGTGGACATTCGGGAAACAGTGGCACACCTTCTAATACAAATGGTGGAAACCCTGCTGCACCCGCCGGCATTTCAGCAAATGCACCAACCTATGTTCTAATTAGCAATGCTGTTGCTCCGTTCTGGGAAACTGCCCGACTAGGTATGGAGGCGGCTGGGGCAAAGCTTAAAGTGAATGTAATGATGAGCGAACCGACCCCGGATACAAACGATGCTCAGGTTACTCTATTAAATGATGCTATCTCAAAAAATGCAGCCGGTGTAGGAATGTCTTCCATCAATCCAATGGCAATCACTCCTGCAATAAACAAGCTGATGGCAGATAAAATACCCTTCATCAGCTTTGATTCGGACGCTCCAGAATCACATCGCCTTGCGTATTTGGGAACAAATAACATTGAGGCAGGCGAGATCCTGGGTAACTATGTTAAAACACTCTATCCTAAAGGCGGTAAGCTGCTGGCATTTGTTGCTAACATGAGTTCACAGGGTGCCATAGATCGATATCAGGGCATGCTGAACGCATTCAAAGGTACCAATATCACATTCATTGCTCCACCCATGCTAGATAATGGAGATAAGAGTGAAGCTCAGGCAAATGTCCAAAGTGCTATAACGCGGTACGGATCTAAAGGTCTGGATGGTCTAGTAGGTCTCTATTCATATGATGGTCCAGCAATTATAGATGCTGTTCATCAAATGAACGTCCGAAGCAAATTCAAAATTATCTGTTTTGACGGTGATCCACAAACTCTACATGGATTGACAACTGGAGATGTGGACTGTGCAGTGGTTCAGAAACCATACTATTTCGGATATCTTACTGTAATGCTGCTGAACTACCTGCATGAAGATAATGGCAACATTGATGAGGCATTCAAACAGATTGCGCCAGAGATAGCCAAGCATAAGGGTATGAAAATGTTCCCTTCTAAACATATTATTGACACGGGAGTAAAACTGGTCACTCCAGCTAATGCTGTCCCGTTCTTGAAAGGTCTTAAAAATGCCGGTATCACCTCCACCTGATGATTCTATGTTAGGGGTAAAGGTTATAAAGAGAGAAAACAGGATTGGATCGGGAATAGCCCGATTACTCCTCGCACGTGAAGCGAGCGTTGTGGTTGTACTGATTATTCTCTTCGTTCTTCTGTTTCTTTCGCCACAGCTAGCTACAATTGGATATCTGTCTCAACATATTGCTGGTCTCGCACAGGTTAGAGATAACTTCTATAGTCAGCAAAATATTCAAAACATGCTGTTGCAGATTGCACTTTTATCAGTGTATTCAATCGGAGAGACAGTAGTTATTATTACAGGTGGTATCGATCTCTCGCTGGGATCGTTAATTGGGTTTTCTGGAATGGTGCTCGGAATGGTTGCGGTACATTTCTTTCCGCAGAACGGTCACCCTTCCATGTCAAGTGGAGAAGCAATATTAATTGCCATTGCAGTTGCACTTGCAATTTCTATTGCTGTGGGAGCACTGCAGGGGACGCTTGTTGATAAAATGAAGCTTCCGGCATTTGTGGTTACCCTTGCGTCGCTTGTCATTCTTAGAAGTCAGGCACTTGTTATAAACCAGCAGCTTCCAATCACCCTTTCCCAGTTTCCTTCATTACTTCACCTGGCAGATGGTCATCTTTTTGCAAATACTCCATTCGCAATCCCAATTCCATTTGCTCTGCTCATCGTGATTGCGGTAATAGCACACGTAATCTTAACAAAGACTACCCTTGGGCGCTATCTTTATAGCGTAGGAAGTAACGAGCAGGCATCAAGACTTTCGGGTATTAATGTTTCCAGAGTGAAGCTTTTCGCATACACATCCAGTGCCCTTCTTGGCGGTATCGCCGGCGTACTCTATGCAGGTTATGGGGCACAGGGAGATCCTCAAGCGGGTGTTGGTTACGAACTCAATGCAGTGGCTGCTACTGTAATTGGCGGCGCCAGCCTGTTTGGAGGGCAGGGTTCCATCCCCGGCACCATACTGGGTGCGGTACTTCTGCAGGTGTTGCTGAATGCAATCAACCTGACACTATCTAATCCCTCAATCTGGCAGGGTAGCGTTGTGGGTGGAGTTCTGCTGATGGCAGTACTTGTAGGAGCAGTCCAGCAAAGAAAACAGGGGCAAGGAAGTTAGGCTGTTCCACGGTGGTAACTATGTCCATTGCCAGAGGAAATTAAGTCTTCTGGCAATTTTTTAGGGGTTAGTTTGTAGTGTATTTCCATATAATTGCTAGTATGGGAGAATTAGGATTGTTAACCTGTTAGCAATTGTTGCTGCATTCATACCGCTCATCAAATCGGCAGGTATGTAAGTCTCTATCATAAGCACAACGTCTTTCTGCCATAATGAAGTCTACTCGTAGCTCTGGTTCAAGTATAGAATGATAGTTAAGATCAGCATTACATCAGCCTTCAACTGATCTAAATTAGTGCAATCGCCCCAATATCTCATTCGGTTCTTATTCTAAAGAAATATGATGTAAATAATAGAATAGCATTCTGGTAGAATAGGAGACATGTATTTTAATCATTTCGAATAGGAATTAAGCATAATGACAACCAGAAAAACGGCTAGTACGGAAAGAATATTACAAGAGGCAGATCTAATTGCTGAAATCATGCAAGCAGATAATCAGCAAAGGAAAAAGGAGTTTGAGTTATTCTTGCAGGTAAACAGGAATAGCACAGATTATTTTGCTGTTGGAAATTCGCTTAAAGGTCTCGGTCTAATTGCGCTAGAGGAAGATAATTATGAATTAGCCATCAAATATCTTAAGGATAGTTTGGCAAAATTCAAACGTGCGAAGGATTCTGAACAAGTACAGGATGTGCTAATTCATTTAGGTACAGCCTCTCAATTGGCTGGAGACCGAATATCTGCTGAAAAATATTTTCAAGAGATTTTAAAGAAATATCGAAAAAACATAGATAATGAAATTCTGGCAAGATCATTAATGTTTGTTTCAATGTGCGAACTCGCTCGAGGAGAAGATATCCTCGCGAAGAGACATTTCGATGAGTGTATCGAAATCATGAAGAATAATGATGATAAAGAAGCTTTAGCACAAAATCTTTTCATTTTTGGAGAGATGTGCTTTCTATTCGACAAAATGGAGGATGGAATTAGGTATCACAATTTGAGTTTGTCTCTCTATGAGGAACTCAATCATTTTGAAGGTAAATATTCAATTAACTTCAGTTTCGCCAGAAAAGCACAGGATTATGATGATATACCTTCAGCTAAAAAGTACTATTCTGAGTGCCTTAAGTTAGCAAGAAAATCTAGAGATAAATACAAAAAAGGACTGTCAATGCTGCATCTCGGAGAGTGTGCTTATATAGAGATGGACTATAAGAAAGCATCTGACTACTTTGTCCAGTGTTTGGCTATCTTCCCAAAAGAGGAGTTTGACGAAGGAACTTTGAAGTGTTTAGAGGGCTTAGCACATATTGGATTCTTAATGAATGATTATCCCTATGTTGCAGTTCGTCTCGAAGAGTGCATCTCACTCGCCTTCAAGATGGGAGATGTAGACAGAATACTGCATGCACTTGAAGGTTATGCAGCTTTATATGAGACTATGAATGACAGTGTGAGCGCTGCTTGTGTGTTAGGCGCATCACACAGTTTTATATTGCAAATGTTAAAAGCGGACTATTTAAATGAAGGAGATTATAGATTTCATCCAGAGCGTAACAGAGCTCAAATGAAAAAGAAGACCCTCATAGATGCATGGAATAGAGGATTGGCCATGGATCTGGAGGACATAATTGATTTTGTATCAAAGAATCGAGAAAGATCATATCCCGGGCTTGAAGTTGATCTGTATTGATTTAAGACAGCCTGTAAAAGTTGACTGTATGAGTATTTTGAAGTGAAACCTTAAATGAATAGGACTGACTCCAATACGCATTCAAAGAGTTGTACTCAATCTGGACCACATCCTCCACTAACCACTACAACGTTCGTAAAGTATATATTATAGATGTCTAACCTTTGTGATTTTCCAGGCTCCTGGCAGTAGTTTTCTATGCTACCTTGTACATTTCTGGTCGCTCCAGTTGTTTAAGCGCATCTTCTTTTTCAAGCATCTGAATGAAAGCGTTAACAGCAAAAGGGTCAAATTGAGTGCCCGCCTTCTCCTTTAGGTAGCTCCTGACGCGTTCTTCGCTCCAGCCCGGACGGTATGGCCTGTCGGAACGAAGTGCATCATATACATCCAGTACTGAAAACAGTCTGGCTGCTAATGGTATCTCTTCACCTTTAAGCTTCCGTGGATAACCGGTGCCATCCCATCGTTCATGATGACAGTAGGGGATGTGAATCGCTTCATGTAGAAATGAAATTGAATGCAGCATCTGATAAGCCGTATCCGGATGCTGACGCATTATTTTCCACTCTTCATCATCAAGAGGTCCTTCCTTTAGAAGGATGCTGTCTGGCACGGCAATCTTTCCAATGTCATGCAGAAGTGCACCCCATCTAGCGAATAGTATGTCTGCCTCATCCATGCCTGCATGATGTGCCAGTGCAACAGTCATCTGAGCTACACGTTCACAATGACCTTCAGTCTCTTTGTCTTTTAAATCCAGAAGTCGGGCCCAGCTGGAGATCATTTCATCGTATGAATACAGAATGATATTCCGAATTCTTTGGGAATCTGGACGTGATGCTCTTGGATTATCCAAAACCATTACTCTCAACATTTCAGTGAACGGGTCTGACGCTGAGTCGGTAATCTTCAGACCTGTCCAGTAATCATCATAGTGTTGAACCCGATTTCTACCGTCTCGTTTTGCCCTGTACAAAGCCTTTTCACTATGGGCTATCATCTCTATGGGAGATGTGATGTCGTTCTGGATATTTGCTACACCAATACTCACCGTCATACTCCGGCGCTGCCATTCTCTATTCTCAATCTTCTTGCGAATTTTCTCTGTGATAAGCATAGCTGTCTCTTTTGTGGTGTTTGGCATAAGCAGTATGTACTCCTCACCACTATACCGGCCCAGCAGATCGTTCTCCCTAAGTTCGGAAGATATGAGTTTCCCAATAAGCTGCAGAACGGAATCACCAGCCATGAGACCAAAAGCATTATTAAACGATTTCAGATGGTCAATATCTATCAATGCTACGGAAAGATCTGACTTGCCATCCCGGGCGGCATGAAATTCTGAACGCATAATGTCATGGAATGCCTGTATGTTTTTCACGCCTGTTAATGGATCATTGGTGGCAAGATATTTGAGTTCAGAGTTGTTCTTTCTAAGCTCCATCTGTGCAACTGTTTGTCTTGCCAAACATTCTAAGGTTTTTATCTGCACACCAGTCAGAGAGCGTGGTTTATAGTCCAGTATACACAGGGTTCCAATTCTGTAACCCTCTGTTGCAATAAGAGGCGCACCTGCATAAAACCGAACTTTAGGTTCTCCCAAAACCAAGGGATTCTCCTTGAATCGTGGGTCATTTAGTGCATCCTTAACGATCATAACTGAAGTACTTTGAATTGCATGTGAACAAAATGAGATGTCCCTGGGTGATTCCATCAACTCAGTCCCATATCTGGACTTGAACCACTGCCGGTTTTCATCTACAAGTGAAATGAGCGCGATCGGCGTTTTGCAGATGGTTGCCGCTAGCTTGGTGAGGTCATCAAATGCAGACTCAGGTTCCGTATCAAGAACCTTGTAGTTGTCAAGATAAAACAGCCTCAGCATCTCATTTTGCTGACCAGGAGATGTGCATATCTCCAAACCAGTTTTGCTCTTATTCATCTTTTTAGATTTCGTTTTATTCATAAATTTGACTCTATTGAGATCGGAGCTGCTTCTTTCAATTGATGACGTAATTCAAACCGTTGATAGCGCGAAGTGATTCAATGAGAGCGGTAATGGTTAGATGCGTCAATCTCATCCATTCTGGATACCTATGAGTAATACTAAGCTGTGTACAGGTACAAACCAATGGAAAAGTGAAAAGTAGTTCTGGGTGATATCCAGAAATGGTGGATAGACCTGCGATTAGCAGTTGAGTAAGTGATGTGCCTGTTCTGTTATCCAGATTATGACTAGACTGTCGAGTTTTTCGATTCATGGGTAATATGTGCACTCTCTCCCATGAAACCTCGTGGTTTTACAGCAACAGGACTGTGTGTTGTGGGGTTAACAGATAAATTTTTGTATTGTCAACTTCAGACAGATAGTATGTTCGGCTGATTTATATCCAATACATAGACCAACTACTACCAGTTTTTACATAAATTTCGTTTGCTCAAGTATTTTTGAGCAATCACAGTATCGAATTGAGTATTTTCGTAGCGGGTGTTTAAAAATGATAACTATTTATCGTATGTAAGGATCATAATTCGCTTATCCCCAAGCAGATTTTGCGAAGGCATCCAGAGCAGAATAGTCGTTTTGCCATGTGGTGTACATCACTCCATCTATCCCTTGAATATGTGCAGCATCTTCAAGCCAACTCGCTATGGAATTCCCGGAGCCATCGTAATAGCCGGCAAGTATCTGTCTGAATCCGTGGGATGCAAACCATGGCATACTTTTCATTCTTTGCCCATAATTCCAGTTCACAATGTATGTCTTCTTATTGAGACCACGCCAGGAGTTTTGAAGTGAACCATTTGATAGATAGTAATGGTTTACCGCATTGTGGAATGGGTCGAACATGTCTGACCATATGCACTGGAAAGCATTAGGAGCAGCTTTAGTGCACATAGTCTGACAGCGTTCTACATTCGCTGCCAGCAGCTCACCTGGCGTTTTATGTTCATTCTGGCACCGCTCGCACCAGTTTATAATCCTTAACTCATCGTGACTCAGGAAAAGACCTTGAGGATGCATTTTCGTTACTACATCCTCAATCTGATTTTGCATAATGGAGAAAACATGCGGTGAGGTTATACATGCAGGGATACTGTTGGAATAGACTGGTATTGCATGCCAGAAACTTACATGTAGCTTCGATCCATTTATGAGTTTACTTTCAGGCATAAGTATAATTTGAGGTCCATCGTGAGATATATCATAACAGCCTGAGTAGGGTTGATTTCCCATTTTGGAATCAATTACAGGATGGAAATGGACTCCTTCCTTCAACGGCTGCCCAGAATCATCGAGCACAGTTAATGGACATCCCTCCCGGCGCAACAGATTGAGCATCCCCACTTCTTCAAATTCAGGAGAGTTAAACCATATCTTTCCACCGTTAATACCCCAAACGCCAAGTATTACAGTGATTTCAGTGCTGTTCAGCGAGTTGAGAATAAGCTGATACTTTTTCCACTCCTGAGTGGTAGATATATCCCATTGTGGCCAGCTCAAGGAGTTACCCTTCAAATCCAGTGTTACCGCTCCCACCTGGTCACCACCCAAAAACCCATCCGTTTTAATCCAGACTGAAAGTCTGTACTGATGATAAGGCTGTACTGTAAGCTTCTGGTACAAACGTGCATTTGTCCCTATTAGCGATGGAGCAGAATCAATATCAATTCTCAGGGAGGGGTTTCCCTCTCTAGTTATTCGAGTATCCTGAAATGTGCACTGCCCTGGCGCGTCCTGGTAACTCCAATCGGCAAACCTGTTCGAATTTGCACGAATGAGTTTACTGTTCAGTAGTTTCAGGCTTGCGGTAGTAACGAGTGTAGCCACACCATTATGCACCTCGTACTCCACATTTTTTGCTGGGACACCTTCAGCCAAATTGGGGTTGTGTTCCAGGATAGATTCAGAAGATCCGATAGGACAAACCAGAGGAATCACCTGAAGATGCAGGTTTTTCGCGGTATCGATTACCTGCTTAAGATTTGGGAGATAGTGAGAGTCTGCTGTATCCATTACCATACTCTTCCAATCTGAAAGAGCTACACCATTGTAACCTGCAGCTGCAGCATTTCGGAGTATGGACTCTACTCTAGGTACCTCAGAATCAGTCTGCAGGTTCGACATAATGAATACCCATCTGTGTTTCAGCTTTCTGCGGATAGGAGCTGCCACAGCTTGAGATGCTGAGATGGTTGAGGCTGCGCCAACCGATGCAAGAAAATCGCGCCTTGTGAGCATTTCCGATTCTCCTCCTGGATCCTGAATCATTTCAAAAAGGCAATTTTAGTGAGGGTATCAGTCTTTGAGTTTGGCCATGAAGTTATAAATCAGGTCGGAATGATCCGGCAGGTTTTCATGCCCATAGTCTGGATAGATCACTACCTGCTTGTTGGACTTTATTCGATTGTAGGCGGCAAATTGTGTGGAAGGAGGGCATATCGTGTCCATCATTCCAACAAACATGAGAACGTCAGCTTCAATGCGCTCAGTCAGGTACTGAATATCAATGTATCCGAGTCTGGTGAATATCTCTTCCTCACGCTCATGCCTGGGATCAAATTGTCTGAAATAGGTACGCATCTCCTCGTAAGCTGCAACTGCCAGATCCATCTCCCACACACGTTTATAGTCACTGAGGAATGGATAGACAGGAGCTGCCCGCTTGCTACGGGG
>JAJZFJ010000238.1 GCA_021805395.1 bacterium | reverse complement strand
CTGGAGGACGCATACATACCGCCGCTACTGGCATCCTGATAGGCAAATCCTCTTACAACACTATAAACAGGTGCACAATATCAGACTTCTACTACACTGGCATCTCAGTTGGCTGGACATGGGGATATGCCCCAAGTCAGGCACATAATAACATCATATCCAACAACCTTATAGAACGCATAGGGCAGGGTGTTCTCTCAGACATGGGCGGTATCTACCTGCTGGGCAGGTCTCCGGGCACCATCATTGAGCACAACTGCATCCACGATGTCTACTCTGAAACCTATGGTGGCTGGGGTGTCTATCTGGATGAGGGAGTATGCAATGTGATTGTTAAAAACAACCTGGAGTATAACACAAAAAGTGGCAGCCTGCATCAACACTATGGGGAAGATAATCTGATAGAAAACAACATTTTTGCCAACAGTTTACATGGGCAAATTATACGTACTCTTGCTGAAAATCATCTCTCAGAGACTTTAGAACACAATATAATCTACTGGAACAAGGGTGTTCTGTTGGGGAGTAACTGGAGTGGAAACAACTACAAATTTGACGATAACCTCTACTGGTTTGCTGGCGGCAAGCAGTTTTTATTCAATGGAATGAGTTTTGCTGAGTGGCAGCAAAAGGGACAGGATGTTCACTCGCTGATTGCGAATCCACTTTTTGAAGATCCATCCAAAAATAACTTCAAGCTATCATCCAGGTCACCCGCTCTTGAAATCGGCTTCCATCCATTTCCAGTTCATCATTTTGGATGCGCCGGTTACTCCAGATTGTTAAAATTGGCCAACGCCCTGCCAGATGCATTTCCTGCTCATCAGTTTCCATCTGGTTCTTGATGTTATAAAACATGTTACGTGTGCACAGTGAATCAAAAACGGTCAGCCTCTGACATATGAGGATGGCGTGCAGGGAATAATGAAATAGCTGTCTCTCTGGCATAATCAGAATTTGCAGAAAGCAGATTCATTGTCAATGCCTCTTCAGCACTGAGGTACCCTGTTAGTACCTTCAGCCAGCCTTCTTCGTTGCCGGCTATGTGGTGATAGCAATTTAAGCTTGAGTCATCAATCATAATTAACCTGCCGTCACAATCTCTCCCTAGCGTAATAACCTCAATCACCTTTTCAAATCTGCATTCCATTTTAACTGGATCGGTGATTTCCGGCAGAATGGATAGCAGCGAATTCAGCATTCCCTGAAAACTTATCAGCCTGCCCATGGAAGGTGCAATAGCTGTTCTTATTTTGGGAGGATACGCTCTAACTCCTAACGTTGCTAACTCATTCTCCTCACCCATAATATCTATCTTATCAAACCCTGGTTCATGAATAGCAGAAAGAAGCGCGTTCGCAGCTTCTGTATGTTCGGCATAAAGCTCAACAACTACCAATCCGGGAGGCACTTCAGGTTTCGACAAGCCCACATGCCCCAAATCTTCTTCAACCAGCATATACCCCACCACTTCGCCGGTTTCATTGATTGCTACTTTAGATTTGGGACGCTTTTTAACAATCTGCATCCAATTTATCTCACCTCTTACTCTGCCGAGTGAGTGCTTCATTTGATGAAACCGAAGGAAATCCATCTCCACAAGATCGTCGTGTATTACACTTCTCACAGCGATCTCATCAGATACATAATCATGCTCCTCGTGGCGTAACTCGTAGCAAACTGATCGTGAGATCTCGAACCAGCCCCGTTTACGGTAATAGTTAATGTCAGAAGGGTCTAAAACCACAAACTGCAGATCTCTCTCCTTGCACACCTCAAAAGCATAATTCATGAGACGTGCTGCATACCCTTTACGCTGATGTTCTGGCAGCGTAGCAAGCCCGGCAATTCCCCCCATTCTTACTTCATTTCCACCTATCATAGCTTCAAGTGAGAGCAGGGTAAGACATGACACGATCTGAGAATTTAACATCAAAACAAGATTATTTTCATTGTTCAGGAATGGATCAGAAAAAAATACAATTTTAGCAATTTCAAAAGGAAGGTCAAAAACTCGACACATCACGTGCAGAAAATCTTCCAGTTCCTCTGGTTCAGCACATCTCAGCTGTATATCAATACCGTTTTCTGCCATGGTAACCACCTAAAAAGAAAGAGGCTGTACCCAGATAGGTACAACCTCTATTATATATCCGAAAGATAACCTCCTGCTTAGCTGGCAGGTTTAATCTCGGTTTTGGCGCCTTCTGCATCGAACTTGGCCTGAAGAGCTTTTGCCTCTTCCATTGTGATGCCAGGCTTAATTTTGGTTGGAGCAGCTTCCACCAGGTCCTTGGCTTCTTTCAAACCCAGGGCGGTTACTTCACGCACGACTTTAATCACATTGATCTTCTTGTCACCAATTTCGGTAAGCATAAGGTCAAAGCTGGTTGGAGCCTCTTCTGCAGGTGCTGCATCGCCGCCAGCAGCTGGAGCTGCCATCATGGCGCCCATCACAGGAGCTGCTGCTGAAACGCCGAATACTTCCTGAAGCTCTTTGGAAAGTTCTGAAAGGTCCAGAACAGACATACTTTTAATCGCTTCTACAATCTCATCTTTGGTAAGTGCCATTAGTAAATCCTCTCTTTGTGGGTATATCCCATTATAAACTGGTTAGAAATGTATGTGTAATCAGGCAGCCTGTTCGCTGCGCTTGTCTGCAATCGCCTGAACAGTGCGTACAAAGTCGCCTATTATGTTGTTCAATGTTCCTACAAAATTGGATGCAGGTGCATTAAGCGACCCAATAAGCTGACCAATAATCACTTCTTTGGCTGGCAGCTTGGAGATACTGGTCATCTGGTCAACGTTGTACAGTTTGCCGTCGATCCAGCCACCCTTCAGGGTAATCTCCGGTTTGCGCAGTTCGCGCAAGAAGTCCACCATCACTTTTGTTGATGCAACCACATCCTGTTTTGCGAATACAATCGCTGTCGGACCGGTGAGCAGATCCCCCATGGTATTACTCACTTCTTCCCCGGCAGCAATACGGAACAGTGTATTCTTCACAACGTGGTACTCTGCCCCAAGTGGGCGGAGTTTACGGCGAAGGGATGTAACTTCAGCTACTGTGAGTCCACGGTAATCTGTAAGTACAGCACCCTTGCTTTCAGTGATAAGTGCCTTCAGTTCGGAGACCATCAACTCTTTCTTTGCGTTAGGCATGGTTGCTCCTCTCATTCTCTCTCATAATGGTACACAAACAAAAAAATCCGGCTGTGTACCCATCTAATAGTGAGGGAGACACGCGCCAGATTATGTAGCAGTATCACTGCTTCAATTCTGTATATTCGCTGGCTCATCCTCGGCAGGTCTCAATAACTCAGAAATTATGGCTAAAGTCAGCCGCCTGCTGTCTATGGAGAGAGTAATTTAACTTTTGGTCTAACATTAGGAGTATCTCACGATAATCAGCCTGTTGTCAAGCCGGACATTCGTTGTGTTAGCGGCAAAGGAAACGTAGCACCAAAGCGCAGGGATAGGTCAAATGGAGTTGGCTTCTACATAAACCATCCAATAATCCCACTAAGCAAGACTCCGCGGTAGCGACCGAAGGACGCTTGGCGCGCAGCACCCCTGGCAGAGAAATTTATACCGCGGGCTTCTGCTTAGAGATGCATCACAATCCCACCATGCCTCTGAGCTGATGCCACGTCCGGTTAAAACCGGACGCTGGCGGGCTAACCGTCCGCCTGCGCGGACGAGATGCATCAGACTGCAAACGTTACGGGCTTATATACTTTGCATATCGGCAATGCCAGAAATAAATCCCCCAGCCCATGGGCTACCGTTCGCCCACCCGCGCAGGCGGGTGCTGCAAACCCAGGGAGGGGATTCATCCCCTCTGGGGCTGCAGACTGCGGGTCCTGGTACCGTTTCCATCTACATTTACAAACTAAGCAACCCGATCTCTGTCCCCCTCTTTGAATGAGCGATAGCGAAT
>JAJZFJ010000125.1 GCA_021805395.1 bacterium | reverse complement strand
ACCCGCAAGCCCTTCTTCCTCTACCTGGGCTTCCACCGTCCGCACCCGCCATATGACCCTCCCGGCTGGGCATTCGACACTTACGTTGATACTCCAATGGATGCTCCTCCGATAGGTGAATGGGCGCACGATACGCTTGGTCCATACGAAGACGGATGGCGCGCGGATCCCTCTGTGGCCACATTGTCTTCCAGAGCACTGCAACGAGCCCGTGCCGGATACTACGGGCTGATGACACACATCGACCTGCTGGTGAATCGCTTCCTTGAGACCCTTGCTGAGTACGGCGAGCGAAACAATACCGTCATCTGCTTTGTTTCCGATCACGGCGAGATGCTTGGGGACCACGGGGCGTTCAGGAAGGCATTGCCATACGAAGGCTCAGCGCGCGTGCCGCTCCTGCTAAGCGGGCCGGGCATCCCACAGCGTACCCTTTGCACGGACAAGGTGGTTGAACTGCGCGATATTATGCCAACTCTGTTAAACGCGGCTGGTCTGGAGGTACCTCTCGGACTGGACGGCATGAACTTGCTGCCAATACTCCACAGTTCAGAAGCACCTTGGCGTAGCTGGCTGCATGGTGAACACCTTGTTTTTGGCCAGTCAGTTCACTGGTTAACCGACGGGTACTGGAAGTACATCTGGTGGTCTGGCACTGGACAAGAGCAGCTCTTTGATCTCGCGAATGACCCCAGCGAGTTAAAGGACTGTGGCAATTTGCCAGAAGTGGGTATCTGGCGTACTCGACTTGTAGCCGAACTGGCGCAACGCGAAGAGGGCTTTGTACAGGATGGCTCACTGGTATCTGGCCGCAAGGTGAAACCCCTGTTAGCAACGGCACTCCGGCGCTGACAACTGTGCTGAACTATGGTGTACATCGGATTTGGACGGGGCGAATACTCCCTGACCCCGGCTGCCGCGCACTGCTCACTAGCCTTTCAGCATCTCTCCGCGCGACCATGAGTCGCGACCTGGCACCACCGCCAATGCCTAAAGGCCATTGTGTATAGATAGCAGAAGTCTGCTGCAGTCTGTGGGGAGCCTCTTTCGGGGTACGATGCACCGCATCAAGACGGGGCACCACTCTCTTAGTGAGCGCTGGCGAACGTCCAGAAGAGGGGCAAGGGGGTGAGGACTCCGCCAAGCTATCGGTAGTGGGATGCCCAGTAGGCGGCCGTAAGTAGCCATGGCACAGGAGACTGAAGTACACGCTGCATACCTACAGCTCCTCGGTCCTGAATTCGCTATAACCTTCGTAGTAGTAGCTCACATCAATGCCTTTCATAAACAGGGTGCGGTCATGTATTTGATCTGTGAGGGCTTGTTTGAGCAGGGCTTTGATTTCAAGGTCTTTCACTACACTGCGTTGCCTGGCAGCTAGATACTCCTCCTTATCGACCCGGTTCCAATCTACTACGTGTTGAATCTCTTTTTTCAGCAACAGATCCAGCCAAATGCGAGTTGCTCGGCCATTGCCTCCACGAAACGGGTGTGCAACATTCATCTCGACATACTTTTCGATAATTTCATCATAACTGGATTGAGGCATGGCGTCGATATGTTTTAGCGATGGTTCAAGATACATCACTCGGGCAAAAATGGTTGTACCTTGGGAGATGTTCACGTCTCGAATTTTTCCGGCAAAGTGATAAATTTCTGCAAACAGATAGGCATGAATATAAGCAAGTCCGGCGAATGTGCCAACCTCAACCTTGTTTATATCACCAGAATCAAAAAGTTGTTTGGCCTTTTGTTTGCTGATTTTTTCTTCTACTATAGCGAGTTCTATTTGATCGGTGATATTGAGTTTGTTTGTCAGAACCATACGATCACCCCTGCTGTATCTCAGCTAACAATCTCTGGCATTATAGCATCTATCTCAGCTGGCAGCTTCAGGACATTGGTTACTTTTATTTTCAGCCCGGAATTCAGTTCGGCACCTTTCACTATTTCGCACTTGTCATGGGCAAAGACTTAGTTAATCAACGACAGATTGTAATTGTTGGCGACAATGGCATGATCAAAGATAGAATTGGTGAACTCTTGAAAATTGGCTCTGTTAAAACACGGCACTGAAGTACCGTGCTGAGACGCAAAAGCCCTCTCTTCAGAGGGCTAGACGCGACAGATTAATTCCTCGTTCGCAATACTGAGAGGCTCGTGATTAACGGCAGCATTTAGCCCACGCAGGTGGGCTTTGGGTCTCAGCCGGGGCGTTCACTCCCCGGCGACTGACAGTCTGTTACCTACTTCGTGGCTAGCGCAAAGCTCGTGGTTTGCGGTAGCATTCAGCGCTATACCACGGCACTGAAGTACCGTGCTGAGACGCAAATGCCCTCTCTTCAGAGGGCTAGACGCGACAGTCTGCATTCTGGTTCGCTACTGACAGGAGGCTCGCGGTTTGGCATTTAGCACGAATGTGGGCTAGACACGATAGACTTGTTCGTAATCATCCTGACGAATAAGGCTGTGCGTATTGTTATTTTTTTCGAATTACAGCCCAGACGATATGCCGTAACCATACACATGCCGCATGCTACCTTTGCTGAGGGATGTAAAGATTACTAGTAGAAAGTGATAACTGCACAATCAGCTTTGCAAACTCAGAATTCTTATCACTGACAATTATCCTACAGAATTAAAATTGCCCTTAATATATTGTGGAGCTATGATAAAGGGCTGTCAATTCATTGGATTACATTTCATGCTTCTTCCTATTAGATGAATAACACCGCATACTCTCATTATTGCTGGCGTTGCCGGGCAAGATCTAAAAAAGCAGAAAGGTTAATCAGCCGTGCCTGTTGTGATAGTGAATACGTTCTGTGCAAAACCTTAGGCAAGACTAATTGAACCTTCATACTATCCATTTCATTCGTCTGGTTCATACTTATGCTGGGTTCAAGTGTAAGAAGGTGTTTGTATGGAATACGTTCTGCTTCATTCAGAATCTGTCGCCAGCGATCTTTACAGGTCGATTTTGATGCGAGCATTGTCAGACGTTCAGTAGGAAATTCTCTATTATGGTAACAGGATATATCTGGAAAAATAAAATCAGGTTTTACATTATTCTCGGTTACACCACCCCGTGTATAAGTCAAGCCATGTTGGATAAAAATATATTCAAGATGATTCTCCAGCGCAGAGCCTGCTCGTGACTTTCTGCGTTGCAATGCACTTTGAACTACCTTAATAACTGGTTCAGGGTCTTCTATCCCAAGTCTACTTATTTCCTGAAGTTTCTGCAATAGTAAATGCTTTTCAAGCGTTCTGAATAAGACTTCCTCTTGTTCCATCCAAGCTATTAGAGCCGCATCTGGATCATCAAGTCCAGAAACATCATGGAGCGTGCCCCTTGCGAACTCGGAAAATTCAAATGCTTTCGGAAATCCTCCATGGAATATTGATATCATCTGCTCCAGGAAACCAGGTGCATCCTCTTCTACTTCAATGCCAAGGTACTCAAGGACGACACGTGCTGCAATCCCAACCTGCTCATTGTCATATTCCGTTCCAGACTTGACCGAAAAACCTGACTCATCATTTTCATGGAAATCGAACAGCCACATAAGCTGCTTTTCAATGGTAGTGTCCTTCTTGGCTACTATTGCAAGTAATGTTTGGTCTGACTGTTTTGCTATGACCAGAAAATCACCACTACCCGCGTTTCGTGTAACAAGGTTATCTGAAAAATACAAGCGATATTCCCAGCGCATAATACTCCGTTCATTGCGTGCCTTTTGCCGGGAATCATACCATGTCAGAAAGCCTTCTTCAACCAATGGATTATCATTTTCGTCATCCATATACAGGAATGTTGCATTAAATTGAGTTTTTTGTTCGGGCTCGCCTAATAAAGACTTGAGACCTTTGACACCATTAAATTCATGCTGGTGGGACAGTTTTAAGTCTGTTTCAACAGCACTTAAGTGCTTCATGGCGACACCGTAAAAATATTGTGATAAGTAGCCCTGTTTCATCCTCTTATCTCAATAGTTCTCTCTTCGCTTCTAAGCCATTGGCAAAGAGTTTGGGAAACTCTGTACAGGTCTTTTGTTGGGCCTCGTAATGAGCATTCCCATACTATCCCAACACGAAAGCCAGCTATCAGTAATACATCCCGGCTCTCATCATCATTCTCCCGGTTGCGATTAATCTTCATTCTCCAGAAATCTTCACGCGTTCGAGGCATTCGGAATAGTGGACAATCATGACCATGCCAGAAGCAACCATGTACAAAAATGGCTGCTCTATACCGTGGAAGAACTATGTCAGGTTTACCTGGTAATTGCTTTATGTGAAGCCGAAATCGGAAACCTTGCCGATGTAACATACTTCGAACTAGCATTTCAGGTTTAGTATGGCGCGAGCGGATACCAGACATCATTCGACTTCGTGTCGCATGATCAACTATATCAGTCATAGAAATCATCCGGTAATGAGATGTTACTTAATGACATTTATGTGGTCCTTTTCAATCATGGCGTTAATATGAGGTACAATGATGCGAGCTACTTCTCGCATTACTGGTACGACAACACTATTCCCAAACTGCTTGTAAGCCTGCGTGTCGCTTACAGGGATCCTGAATTTGTCTGGAAACCCCATGAGTCTGGCACATTCCCGAGGTGTCAGTCTACGAGGAGGTTTATCATTGCCCTGCCATACAAGTACTTCCGAACCATCCTTGTAGTATCTTGCTGACAGTGTACGCGTCACACTGTCTGGATAAACAATCCCGAAGCCAAAGCCATTACCTGCAGCCTGATGTTTTGCCGCATATACTTGTAGATATTCCCACAATTTTGTTGTGAGTGTATACTTTGCATTAACGCTCTGTAGCTCGTGATCAAAATAAGTGGATCCATCCGAGGGCAAAACAGGTTCACTGCCATCGGTTTTGTGAAGGATAGTTCCAAGTCGAGGTCCATCATCCGGAATTCGCATGTCATCCCAGGTAAAGCTGGTTTTTTCCCTGAATCCTGCAATAATAATGCGTTCCCTATGCTGGGGGGTAAAATGCTGTGCATCAATAACCTTGTAGTGGACATCATATCCAAGCTCGATACTGAGTGTATTCAGGATTACTTTGAATGTATTGCCCTTATCATGTGATAACAGATTTTTTACATTTTCAAGAACGAATGCCTTTGGTTTTTTGGCTGAAATGATTCGTGCAACATCAAAAAATAGAGTGCCTTGAGTTGTACATTCAAACCCATGTGGGCGTCCCAATGAATTTTTCTTACTCACGCCTGCAATACTGAAAGGCTGACATGGAAACCCAGCAAGCAGAACATCATGATCTGGAATTAAACTTACCGGGCATTGAACAATATCCCCAATAAAAGGGTGCTGATTGCCATAATTCTCAATGTACGTTTTTTTCGAAAAATCATTCCACTCACTGGTAAAAACACATTCTCCACCATAAGCCTCAAATCCCATACGTATCCCACCGATTCCGGCGAATAGATCAATGAAAGTGAATTTTTGGCGTTGTTTATGTTTTGCAGGCGTTTGATGCAGCAATTCAAGTAACACAGCTTCCAGGTGGTCAGGACAAGGTATCAACCCTCTTTCCCAGCGTGATATGGTGCTTGGATCATGTCCGAGAATGTCTGCTATTTCTCGCTGTGATAAAATGCTGCGCATCGTTTTTAGCAGTTCGAGCGAACACGAGGATGTCATGGCAGGTCCAATCAGGGCTTGATAGAGGATATTGTACCTCATGCAATAGTCATACTAATTGGAGGCGTCAATCTACAATACAATAGATTCGGAAATGTTCATCTCTATTATTTGACCGTGGAATATGATCGTTCCCCTCTTCCGGTAGTCTGAAAATTGCTGACCATCTCAATCTTGGGTATGCAGATATTATGAGGGCAATCGAATTTGAATAGGTAAGGAAGTTCTGCATCTATGTGAATAAAGTGAAACTACTTACTCACTGCTAGAATGCTCACAAGCTATTTCTATTGTCATATGCCGTTACTTAAACTATTGAATATCACTAGTGTGTACTTAATATAACACCTTGATTGGCCCTCTTCTATCCTAAAACCGTGCTCTATCAGAATTCCTGTGCTGGTTTGAACTGTATAAATTCAATTCCCGTAAGCGAATTAATGTGAAGATATTCATTCCCATTACCTCCACTTCATGATCTTAGCTGCATCGTATATTCAATATTTGCAGGCTTCGAAAATATTCAGATATGTGAGTATTCTGGTGCTTGATCAAATAGCCTAAGTTGAGTTGTTAACAATGGTTGTTCCAATTTCCATCTGGTTCCAAGTCCTAAACATATAGAAATCTCTTGTGCGATTTGGGTTATGACCGGTACCACAACTGAATTCCCAAATTGCTTATATGCTCGCATATCACTACATACTATTTTAAACGTATCTGGATAACCCATAAGCCGTGCACATTCCCGTGGTGTAAGTCTTCGTGGATTTTTGCCGGTTTGAGGAACTAATATTTCAGAACCATCCTTATAGTATCGGGCACTCAATGTACGTGTAATCCCATCAGGTTTGACAAGACTGTATCCAAAGCCATTTCCCGCAGCCTTGTGCTTGGCCGCATAATCCTGGAGGTATTTCCAGAGATGATCCGTTAATGTATAACGGTCATCAACAGATGGTTCAAGTATATCCTGTACAGTTGGACATAGATCAACAATCTCAATTTTGGGAAAATCGATAGCATCTCTAAATCCAACCATGTATACTCGTTCACGGTGTTGAGGTACTAATCGTCGAGCATCGATGATTTGTGTTGTCAACCGGTATCCCAACTCATCTTCAAGAGTATGCCTTATTACTCCGAATGTGCGGCCTTGATCATGACTCAGCAGATTTTTTACATTCTCCAGCACAAACACTCGTGGTTGCTTTTTTGCAATTATGCGTGCGACGTCAAAAAAAAGCGTACCCTGTGTAGCATGAGCAAAACCATGTTTGTTGCCTAGTGAATTATTTTTCGAAACACCAGCGATGCTGAATGGTTGACAGGGAAATCCTGCAGTAAGCACATCATGATCAGGAATTGAATCTTCACTGATTTTAGTGATGTCTCCATGGGGCAGATGCCCATGGTTGGCTTCATAAGTTTTTTGAGCATATGAATCCCATTCTGAGGCAAATACACAAACGCCACCAATGCGTTCAAACGCTAGTCTAAATCCACCAATGCCAGCAAACAGGTCTATGAAACGCAAATTCCTCATATTGGTTGACAATTGCTCAACTCCTGTCTCCAAAAATCCATTATCTCCAGAAACTGACTATGGTAATTCTATAAAGCATTGAGTTAATTAAAACTATGACGGCCCAAGCAGAATACAGAGTATGTCTGAATTCTTGATCGGTTGCGATCACAGTCAGACATGGATGGTCTCCAGCACTTACTCGCTCGCTATAATCAAAACTGGATGGCACTTCACAGGATTCTAAACGGTTGTATCAGAATAACTGTCCTGCCAACTGTTAGTATCTAACAAACTGGTGATTAGTGCTCGAAACGGATACCGACATCGCTTCTGACCTTATTATATAACCTAATATCGATTTGTGTCTACATTAATGTGAAAATTTATATCTTATACAAGACAAATATAAATCTAAAATGCTTCACAATAGGCTCTGTCTGTACTTAAGATACATGGACAAATCTTTGGTTTGGTTCTTCATATTTGTCTTGTTACATCCTAAAGTTTCATAATGAGAAGTCTACCTCAAACAGAAACTCCGTTCCCGAGATGTCGTATCCTCACTTTGCAGGCAATCCGCCTCTCGCAAATCCCAAGCTCTCCAATCCTTCCTCGTGGATAGCCCCTTGCATCACCTTTCAACCTTGCTCCTGCCGCGCTGCGCTCGCACCACATCTTCAACAATGGTGGCCTGCGCCAATCACCTCCAAAGTACTAAGGTTCTACCGCCTCTGCAACCGAAGGATTGTGTAGGAGTGGGCCAGAAACGTGTACTGCATCCCAGGTGCACCCTGCTCTACTTCGGTTTTGTGCCACACCACCTCCCTGGGGTGTTTCGGTGTGTTCACGGCTGTCAGTGCACCAGCGAGGGTCCAGATTGCAACCTGTTTGCGGGGCACAAAATCTGCCAGGTTCACGCTGGCTGTTTGGGCTGTGTCCGCAGAGTTCACGACCTGTAACACCAGGGTCTTGCCGTCAGTGCTGCGGGTTGCGGTCACATCCAGGGCGTTGTCAGGGCTGGTTGTCTGGCAGTCCACGCACAGCGGCTCTCTATTCAGCGATGCCATCTGCTGGGCATAGTAGGGCGGCATACCCCATACCTCATCGGGAGTAAAAAACACCTGGCCCTGATCCCAGCCGTTGTCGTTCTCATGATAGGGCTGCAGGCAGTTGGCAGGGCAGTCAATACGCACAAAGTCTCCGTGGCGCATCACCACGTTCAGGATGTGGGCATGGCTCAGTGCACGCTGCAGGTCATGAAGGCCGCCGTTCTCCTCCAATATACAGGCTTTCATATTGCTGCCCGGGATCCACTGTAAAAACAGCTGCTGCATCTGAGTTAAGATCGCGTCTATGGTATTGGCATCCTTCAGGTTGTCAGCGTTCACGTGTACATCCCATAGAGAAGCTTTGCCATTCAAAGCTTTTGCTATCGTTTTGCACCATGGATCATTCGGTGCCCACCATGCTGCAACAATAAACTTTATGTGCGGGTTAGCTGTGTGCATGGCGCTGTAGAGCCGCTCGAAACACGCAAGGTAACGTTTATACCATGCGCCGCTGCCATTTATGGCCTCCTCGTTACCGATTTCGATATACTGAACATCGTATGGAGCAGGATGCCCGTCTGCAGCACGTTTGGCACCCCACTTCGAAGTTTCCGGATCTGTAAGATACTTCACCATGTCTGCAGCTTCTGCAGGCGGCTCCTCGATATTAATAGCAAAGGTTGGCTGTATGTGTGCATCCTCGCAAAACTGAAGGAACTCTGGAATAGCAAAGCCGTTTGTGGAGTATGGATACCAGCTTCCATCATATTGGGGTCGTTTATCGCGTAGTCCTGTCATATTCTTCCAGAGATAGTTTGGGGCATTCACCATCGTCCCACCATATCGCATAAAGGTAAGGTCTTCATTAACCAGCATCCTTCCAATATCAGCTCTAAACGGACCCCCGTGAAACAGGGCTTTCCCTGTATCGCTCAGGTACACCTGGTCGATGTTAACTTTGCCCGGATGCGACAGCCACACTTCAAACCGTGCGTTGGGGTTAGTACTGTTCGGGTCTAAACGAAAATCCCGGCGCGTCCATTCTGCTCCAGCTGCTGAGAGCTTCTGCTGGGCATAGGTGCGTTTGCCATCCGCACTTTGAAGCGCCACGGTAACGGCTGTGTCACCAGAATCGCCTCGCACATACAGATGCCCTTCCATCGTCTTGCCGCGGTGCAAAGCAATTCCCCAGCGGTTAAGACCCCTGTTGGCGACTCCTACCATGCCTGAGCCGCTTTCAAAAACGATCTGCTGTGAATGTGCACTGTTATAGGGGTTGCTGGTATCCCATATGAATGCTGCCTTTGCTGATCCCGTCACAACAGGATCCCACATTCCGCTAACCTCTTCTGGCTGCTGATCCCTTCCCTTAGAGCTCAAAGAGTCTAAAGTTGTATGACCGTCACTGCGAATTCTCAGATTCCTGAATTCAACCTGCGAGTTCCAGGTACGCAGCCCAACCGTCCCAGATGGAATTGCTCCCTTACCATCGTCATAGGTAAGTGCAGCCACTGTACCATTGTTAACATAGATACGCAGTAGTGAGCCTTGCAAATCAACTCGCAGTCGATACCATATATTTGGCAGCAAATGTATTGGCACTTGCCGAAGAGGCTGCCAGTTATTTCTATGGCTGCCAAGTATTAACGACTGGTTGCTCACACTCAGGCTAACCTCATACCCAATCCAGGAGTCGGCACCTGTGCGGGGATCTGACACGCGAAGGATCAACCCGGCATTATCGCCTGTTGCATTGGGGAAACGAATTTCGCAGCTAACGGTGCCATTCGTCATATTGCCCATATTCCGCACCAGCTTTGCACCCGCGTTAGGGCTAACTTCCAACCCTCCGGCAGCAATCTTCCAATCGCCGCCATAGGCTGTCCATCCAGGAATATGCGCAACCGGCGGCTCTTCAAAGCTCTCACCAAATATGCGCTGTGCATAAAGCCCGCCGTAGATTTCATGGTTAACATCCTCTATGCACGAGCCATACATCCATGGCGAAAGGTGGCTGATAATATGCTTGAGGTTTACGCGAATAGAGGCTGTACTCACTGAGCTGCAAGCCAATGGTACACTGCCAGATATAGCTGCCATAGCCAGTGCGAGCGCAACCATGAGGGTGTGTTTCATTACCAGTAACCTTTCTATCCGGGTGTCAAGGGTTGTGAATAGCTCAAACTTTTGGATAAATACCTCTGTGTCGACTGCTACACAACTCTCACCTGCAAACCACGCAAGACTATCTCATCCAAGCATCCAGCATCTGCAGAGTCATCTGTTACCAACAGGGAGATATCCGAAAGCTGACACACATGCGAGCGGGCAATGATGTTTAGCTTGCTGTGATCTGCCACAGCAACCGCCTGACGTGAATGACTGATCATTGCGCGATTGAGCGCAGCCTCGTCCTGGTGATTCGCGGTTGCACCCTGGCTTGCATGAATCCCGTCCAGTCCCACAAATGCCCAGTCGTAGTGGAACTCCTCCACGGTGCGAATGGCGCTCTGCCCCAGGAGTGAGAACCAGGATCCACTCAGCACTCCTCCCGTGGAAATAACTGTAAGTCCCGGACAGTTGCTCAGCTCCATTGCAACATTCACGGCGTTGGTAACAATCGTAATGCCTGAGCGATGACGCAGGCAGCGGGCCACCTGAGTGGCAGTAGTGCCAGCCGAAATTGCAACTATCTCGCCCTCGCTCACCAGTTCCGCAGCTGCCAGACCAATGCGGCGCTTCTCATCGGTTCTAACTGCTTCCTGCTGCAAAAACGATGCATCGTACCGAAATGGTTCATAAAACGAAGACTCAACAGGCACTGCACCGCCATGCGTCCGACGAAGCAGCCCCTTGCTCTCAAGCTCTCGCAGACCTCTGCGTACCGTCGATTCCGATACTCCCAGCTCCACCGCCATCTGCTCTACATCGATAGCACCCTCTTTTAACAGGTGGTGCAGGAGCATCTTATGACGATCCTTTGTCTCAGTAACCATAATCGCTTTTCAACCTTAACGAACAGTATTGCGCTACTATTTTACTCATATTGAACTGAAATGAGCAATATTGAAAGCATAATTCTGGCATAATACGCAATTTTACTTCAAAACCTGCTATTCCATTGAAAGTAAAGCAATATGCAATTAGATCATGTATAGCCACGGGCCATCATCTCTTACTACTCGTCGGCAGGCGATACACGTGATGAGAGTATTGGTAAGCCGTTCACCACCTGGAGGAATCAGGGATTCAACAGAGATGTGGAATACCACAGGCTATTGCTGGCTGTTAACCATATAACTTGATGGGCGTGAGTAATGCCCTGTTCAATTGCCTATGACCATGGATACTATCGGGGCTATCTGCAGAGGCATTTTGAGAGGAGGTGTGAAGTTCAAAAAATTAGGTCAGAAACTTGTTGGCAATGACTGGATTGCATTGCTTCCATTTAGTTGGTTCCAAATATATCGAGTAGAAAGCAGACTGGACAATTTACAAGCAATGCAGCAAATATTATAAGACTCGATCCAGTTTGCGGGGCGCAAGTTGAGCATTCCATTCTGCGATGTTCAGAACAACAACTGGGATGTCAATCTGCATTTTAGCCAAATCTCTTTTAATGATATCTCCAGCAGTCATTGCCACGGCACTCATGAAATTCGAATGCGATATAGCTGCTACAACAATATATCGAATATTGGTAGCAGCTTTTGCATGTGGTTGGTTCGCTAAGGTGTCTCTAACATTGGCTGCAAATTCATTGGGGAATGTCTCGCCAATAAGCTTATTTATGGTGATATCTGCATGTGAGGGCTTACCTGTTGGTTGCGGATGTAAAAGTGCTCCTTTACATTCTGGATCCTTAAGTTCACAGAGGTAAAAACCTTCCGGTTCTTGCCATGCCCAATCTACTTTGCTGCCAACCCATTTCTTCGTCCAAGTGGCATTGTTATCATCTACGTGTACCAGAAAAGATGCACTCGGCAAGGTAACCAGTAGTTCCTCATCATGAAAGATCGTATTCGCGCGCTTAGCCAACTGGAAACGCCTCTCTCACTGTACGACGGTAGAGGCGATCGTATTCATCCAAGATTGGGTTTGGATCCAGTTCAACAAACTTTGAAGCAGCTTTCACCTGGACTCCTTCAGACTTTGTCCGGTCAAGCGCAAACAATCTTAGATCAACACGGTTTCGAGATGTCTCAAATTCTAGCTCTCTAAGAAATGCATAAGAATGGCTGGCAATATGGAGTTGAGTACCGGAAGACGCAAGTTTGGCGAGAATCTCTGCGATAATCGGAAACATACCAGGGTTTAAATTTGCTTCTGGCTCATCCCAGTATAATACGCTGCCCTGTGTGAGGCTTCCATTTCGAATCAGAGTCCAGAGTAATCCGAGTTTTCTCCATCCCTCAGCGACTAGAGGAAACTCAATCTGCCCCGCTGAATCCTTAAGATAGTAGCGACCTGATTTACTCTTTGTGACCGTGCCGCTCATCTGTTTTCTGAGTGACTCCAGTAACGGTTTTTGAGAATCGGGAGTTGGTCCTTTCGGCACATCCGGGTTCGCATGCGTTAGCAGGTCGCGATAGGTAATATCAAAGTCTAGCCATCGTCCTCCGCTATTGGTTACCGTATCGTAAGCATCAATAAAATTGACAGAATGCCCCAGAATGTCCTTAGCAGGAATAAAAATAGGAGCATAGTTGAGCTTCCAGGATGGTAGCATATCAATCTGTTTTGTATTGCTGGCCAGATGGAACTTTAATGGAATTTTAGCCCAGGTAGATTCTACATCGCAGTCGAGTCGACCTTGCTGGCGCCTTACAAGGCGACCCAGGCTGTCTGGCTTGAAAACGCTCATAAGAGTTACATCAAAGGGTTCACGATTAGAGGCGTCAGCAGCCAGTACCTGATGTTTTTGCAACGCATAAAGTAATTTAAGAATATGAGTTTTACCACTGCCGTTCGCTCCTGCGTAGGCATTAATGCCTTTAACGAAGACAAATTCAGCGTCAGCAAATGCGGTGAAATTGTGGAGATTAAGTCGGTCAAACAAAGTTTATATCCCTCTATTCATGCCAGGAATGCATATTCTAAATTCGTAGTCTTTTTTGGCATTCCCATCCAGATCTCGCACTGACAAGGCTTGATTCTACCATTGGGTTATGTTGTTGCATATACGAAATAGAGCTACTAAGCATAGAACTCATCCAGTTGGTTGGTGCAATCATAAACCTGAATGCAGATGTAAACACGCCGGTTCATTGCATTGGCAATGCTCAATTGGCACATTGGAAGGTTTGCTATATTGTCGTACAAAAAAGAACTATACCCCATTCCACAGCATATTGAAACTCATTGTACCCGAGAAATTATTGGATTTAGATAGCTAAGTCAGACTATTATTAACTACTATTAACACTACCCTTCAAGCAGGAGTACTATACAAATCGGTAAAATACTATCTTGCTCACAGGCAATCATACTCATCCGCATATCAGGAGACCGCTCATGCAACCCGCCGCTCCCCCAACCGCATACGACCAGGCACTGCGCCCTCAATTTCACTTCACAGCGCGCACAAACTGGATAAACGATCCCAACGGGCTGTTCTACTACAAGGGCACATACCACATGTTCTTTCAGCACAACCCCGATGGCATCGATTGGGGCAATATGACCTGGGGGCATGCCGTCAGCACCGATCTGGTCCACTGGCATCAGCTTGCCAATGCGCTCACGCCGGATGCCCTCGGCACCATGTTTTCAGGTTCTGGCGTGGTAGATTGGCACAACACCGCCGGCTTGCAGAAAGGAAAGACCCCCACCATCTTACTGTTCTACACGGCTGCCGGCGGCACATCCACCGAGAGCGCAGGCAAGCCTTTCACGCAGTGCATGGCATACAGTACGGATGGCGGTGTCACCTTCACCAAGTACCCTGGCAACCCCCTCATCCCCGAGATTGCGAACCAAAACCGGGATCCCAAGGTGGTGTGGGATGCCGCAGGCAGGCGCTGGCTGCTGGCTCTCTATCTGGAAGGCGACATGTTCGAGCTACTCCACTCCACCGACCTGCTGCACTGGCATAAGCTGCAGACCATCTCACTGCCTGGCTGTGATGAGTGCCCGGATCTGTTTCCGATGACTACCCATCCCCACGGTCATCAGTACTGGGTGATGACAGCCGCGAACGGCCACTATGTGGTGGGCGATATGGTTGATGGCAGGTTCATGTTTCAGGGGTCGCCAGTCGTGAGCGACTACGGTCCCAACTTCTACGCCGTTCAGTCCTGGTCCGATATCCCACGGTCAGACGGCCGAAGGATCCAGATTGCATGGATGCGTGGTGGACAGTATCCGGGAATGCCGTTCAATGGACAGATGTCCTTCCCCTGTGTCCTTAAACTCCACCACGACGCTGCCGGACTGCGGCTCTCACGCTGGCCAGTGCGGGAGATCTCGAGGTTCTACTCTGGGCAGCAGCAGTGGCACGACATCAAGCTAAAAAGCGGCACACAGCTCACACTTAAGCCTGACACGGGCCTGTGGGACATAACCATGAAGGTGAAGTGTGAGGCTGGCACCACAATCACTCTCACTGTGAACGGGCACGATATCACATATATCAGAAACATGCTAAACAGCATGGACTCGGGTGCACCGCTTAACCTTCAGCACGGCATCCTCAACCTGCGCGTACTCGCCGACGTCACATCTCTGGAGATTTATGGCGACAAGGGACGGGTATCCCTCACAGGCTGTGTTCTGCCTGTCAACGGTGCATCTGGAATCGCCATCAAGTGCGACGGGGGCGATGCAAAGATTGTATCGATGACAGTCCACTCCCTGCATAGCTCGTGGCTGTCTGGCAAATAGCCTGCAGCAGTTACTGCCTTTCAGCCTCGCCATTCTGCAAAGTAATGCAGTAAACAGCACATTGGTGAGGCTTTAGCACAGTTATAATTGGACCAGTAACCGTTTCATGGGTATTGGTCCAAAGGTTTCGCGCCTGGATGGTGCCCTGTAAGCCAACGTCTGAGCGGTGTATCATAGCGCTAACTGTCTGGTGATCGTGCAGGTTGAAGACAGCCGCAACGAACGAGCCGTCAGGCTCGCGGGCGTACCACGTCTCGACTTTGCCACCACCCGGCAGTAGATGCGCCGGTCTTCCTGCCTGATCCACAGCTATGATGGCCCTGTTGGTAAGCAGTGATAGGCCATAGGGATCCAGGTCGGTCAGGTCGTCGCCGGAGTATAGCGGCGCGCAGCATATCGCCCAGAACGTCATGGCAGTCTGACGTTCGTCGTTTGTAAGCCCATCCAGCTCGCCATTGCCGACCAGAATGGAGTCCAGATCGTTCCAGCCACGACCAGCGCCAGCTTCGCTGCTCCAGCCCGGCATATCCGTAAACCGACGAAGGATCTGCTGCCAGCCTGTCAACTTGGGACCATACAAATCCACATCCCCATCAATGCGCCAGCCGTTTGCATCGGGCTGGAAGTCCTGTAGATAGTGCCTGTTGATAGCCCAGCTTATCTCAAGCCAGATCTTGCGTTTCACTGCGGCGATGGCAATACCCCATGCACGAATGTCTGGCCGGTCATCAATGGACCGTCCTGCACTATCGCTCCCGGGAGCAATGCCGTCCAGCTTAATGAAATCAACACCCCATCTTGCCCATTGACGTACTATAGAGTTCACGTACTCCTGTGCACCAGGTTTT
>JAJZFJ010000176.1 GCA_021805395.1 bacterium | reverse complement strand
CTGTGAGAACAACATTACTCAATAGAGAAACCGAGAGCTTGAGACTATGCGCAAAAGCAGCGTAATCAGGATGGAACGTGAGGTTACCTACTTTATCGAGTCACACCCTCTTATCTTCGTGTAGTAAAAGATATCAAACTTAATGGGATATACTATGGTGCTTATGAAGCACGTCAAATTACAGGTGCTCGCTACTTCCCGGCAAGTGATGCCAAGGGAGATCCCTCCTATGATCCCTCCCAAGAATGCGCTCCAATCTTTAATCTCACCTCATTTCTAAATCTCCTGGAGTGGACAAATGCAACAGACCAGTTTCTTACAACGGGTGATGCAAAGAAACTAGCTAAGCTGATAAAGGATTACTCAGATCGATCTCCGCATTCAAAGACGAAACTGAAATCCTTATCCACTGCTTTCGATACTTTTAGCATTTCCATGGAATTGTCTCTTTCAAATGAGGTTACATATAAAGCTCAAGAGCTTGTTGTAGCGCTAAATGACTTAGAAAAAGAAGTTACTGAATCTATGTTCCCACTAACACCTTTAATAGAACGGATTATTGATGACGTCAGACCACTATGCAATGGAGTGGATGATAACCCAACTGAAGTTCTGAAATCACAATATGAGGCAATTATGTGGCACTTTAAACGCACAAACTATGTTCAGGCAGTTACTATGTCTCAAGAATGGATAATCTCGGCATTCGCGTTAAAACTAAATGTACCTTCCTCAAATTTTATACTGCGAGAATGCATAAGATGGAAAATCAATGCACCCGGATACCCCCTCTCAAACAAAAACTCTCCACCCAATATTGCAAAGGATTTCGATAATATACCTGACCACATCATCCAAAAACTCAATTCAATGCACACCCTACCAGAAGGTTTCATTCGCTGGATCCAAAATCAATGGGAACCATTAAAGAATGTGCGGAATTTTTTAAATCATGCTGGAGCTACAGAGAATGAACATATTGAAGATTTGACAATTAATTCGACGAACGCCAGAGATAGGGTGAATCGTGTTAAGATGAGCATGTTAGCGTTTTATCAGTTGATGAACATAAAATAGCTATCCCTGCTCAGGATTATCGCAACTGAAGGACGTAAAAATTAAGTGCAGGCTGGCTATTTACACAAGCCAGTCTGCACTGATGAATTCAACCTCTAAAGTTCCGTCTCATTTTCACCAGCCGTAAGCAGATGATCAAGATCAAAATCGATGTCATCAAACAGGGAACTCGTGTTTCTTTGTTCAATGTGACGAACTGTGTTCACCGGATCAGCATCTGCGTAGATTACCTTCATCAAGCCATTAAAGTACCGGTCTACAGTAAAATTGGATGACCAGATGATCCGTTCAATTACGGCGTCTTCGGGTGGTTCACTCCCAACTAAACTAGATGCGTAGAAGAGAATCTCCCCATCGCTCAAATCCAACTGAAAACCTCCCAGACGCATTCCGAAATTTGCCATGGTTACAAACTTCATCACTGCATCTCTTCTATCCTCAACAACCTTCACAGAAGTTCTGAGGGTGTAGTTAAATCCTGCCTCGTCCAGCTGGCAGACTATTGTTGCTGCAAGTGAGCAGTTCTGGAGCCCAAAGTTCAGACGGAACACCCCAAGTCCTGTATCTTCACTGAAATTCAGGTTCTCTTTTATGAGATATTCTCTCACTGCATCGTCTATCATACCCATTTGTATTTCCTTTCTTGCCAGTAACCTGGCCTGGATTCCCTAAGCAATTGTAGTTTCTGAGACACAGCTATATATTCGAAATGTGCTCATTCTTATTACTATCTCGGTCTGTTAAAAACTGGTAAAGTCATCCATACTTTTTTCTGCTTCAACTACTTTCTCGGTGTAAAGATGGCTTTGTAGACCTCCATGAGAACACCCACCCCCAACAGAATTAGAAACTCATCCAGCAGGATAGGTGGCTGGATAGTATGGATAATCAGCCATAGTGTTCCAACCACAAGCAGCGTTGCAACCACCACACAGCCATTGTTGCCAGCTGCTCGGTACACCATCGCAAAGATATCCATGCTGGTGTCCCAGCAGGCTTTCAGCACAAAGCCAGCCAGCAACAAAATGAAGAGAAATACTAAAGCGTCTTCAAATATCATTTGCTTCTAAATCCTCTACAGCAGAATGTAGCTCAAGAATACATTTGCTATGATCCAGATGAGAAAAATCTCACCAGCAAATGCATACCGCTGCATACACGCCTCCGCCACTACCCCAATAAAACTAAGCACATTAATAATCCCGAGCAGAGGGTATCTTTCGACGAGCTGAAACATTAATGTGAACACCGTTTTAAGAGTGTTGCCAGCGAAGATAAGCGAGACAACGGATACTATGAGGGCTAGAATAACAGCCAGAATTGTGACTTCATCTGCTATCTTATTAGCTCTATCCAGCCTGTACTGCTCTTCGTCCACAACTATGTACTTCATTGCAATTCACCTCCCTGAAGTTTTAATGCTTGTGCCTGCACAATAGTCCCTCTATAGGAATAACTATCTTCCTCTAAGGGGTTTTAGCAATCAGAATAACTTTGTATTCTGATTGTGTGAGAAGAGTTACACGTCACCTGCGGAACGATTCCGTTTGAGACCAACCTGTCAGGTAAACGCATCTGATCATAAAGCATGTGTGAGATGAGATTTCAAAATCATGAATCTTAGCCCAGGTGGTTCAATTTTAGAAACAAGATTTCATCGTGGAAGACAGACTTTATACTCATCAGATCCCGTCGAAATGCAGGCGGAGTTGAGGATAATCAGGGTAAATAAAACGCTCTGGTACAGACTTCACATATCTTGCAATGGTCCATGGAGTTACCTAGCACTAAATCGGTTATTTGTACTAAACCAACCTGGATGAGGTAGACTCAGTTCACTATGAATGTTCCCTGGTCCCTGCTACTAGAGATAACAGTTGTCATCACTGCTGCACTGTTCTTACTGTGTTCAGCCAGACTCATTCGCACTCCCTCATCCCACAGTTCCCGCACTGAGAAAAGACAGATGGTACAGCTCCTCTTCCTCATGCTGGGAACGGAACTGCTGGATGCCGCCCGAAACCATACAGTATTAAACAGCACTCCATTCTGGATTCTGTCTGTGCTTATACTCATTTTAGTGGCAGGAGTTGCATATAATATTAAAGGTTTGTATCAAATCTATTTAGCTGACAAGAGATAGTAAATTGATAGATGTAGATTCATCACAACAAAGTATCTTCCTGGAGCCACTCACTATAGGTGACCTTGATAGGGTAATGCAGATTGACAGGGCAAGCTACAGTGCACCCTGGAAGCAGACAACCTACAGAACCGAGCTCAGAAATCGCTCTGCAACCTATCTGGTCGCAAGAATGGGCGGAGATGTTGTGGGTTATGCTGGTATTTGGAACATTATGGATGAAGCTCATATCACTACGATCGCGGTCGACCAGGCGTATCGAAGACGGCATATTGGAGAACGTTTACTAGTAGCAATTCTGGAAGAGGCTGTGCTGAAGGGTGCACATTATGTAACCCTGGAAGTCAGAGAGAGCAATATCCCAGCAAGGGCACTCTACGAGAAATATGGCTTTAAGGTTGTTGCCATTCGCCGGAACTACTACACCGATAACAATGAAAGTGCACTGGTAATGTGGGCAGAAGATACTGATGCGGAGAAGTACAGGCATTTTCTCAAAACTGCCAGACAAACTCTGGAGTGTGAGCAGATATTATAGCGGCTGCTGCTTGCGAAATTTCCAGCCTACTGTGCCCATTATGACCAGGGTGATACATGCATTTATAAGTAACGCAACTGGCGGTCCTGCATACTGACCGAGTGCGCCCACCTCCAAACTTCCAGTGGAAAATCTGCCATTGGCGATGATTGTATAGACGGACATAACCCGCCCCCGTAACTCATCTGGCACCAGCTCCTGCACAACAATCTGGCCTCCAATACCAAATAGCACATTCGAAAACCCAAAGCCAATCACGGTCATGAATAACAGCCATAAATAGGGCGCGTTGCCCATAACCACCATGCACAGTGAGCCAAGACAAATGCTGCCATAGAGCAGCACTCCCTTATGAAAACTTCTCGCAAGTGCTGCCAGCATAAGTCCTGCCATGGCTGCTCCCATACCGTTGGCAACCATCAGCATACTGTATATCTCTGCGCCGCCATGCATTTTAGCGGCCAGTGCAGGGAATAGAGTAGTGGCTGGCCCAACGAAAACCGAAGATGCAAAAATAAGAAGCATAATCTGAAGCATAGCTGGAGTTTTGAATATATACTTCACACCACCCAGTACGGGTGCACCGGAGGCTTTTCGTTTAAACTCCGGCAACCGCATCATTATCAATGAGATAATTACTGCCAGAAAGCTTAGACCATTGAAGAAGAAACATGCCGCATCTCCGCTTTTCACTAATACAATGCCCGCAATAAGAGGTCCCAAGGCTCTCGCAATATTGAATCTGATGGAGTTTAGGGCGATTGCGTTACTCAGTGCCTCTCTGTCATCCACCAACTCCACAAGGAATGACTGCTGTGCTGGCATATTAAAACTGGCACATAGTCCATTCAAACCTGAGATGATAACCACATCCCAAACGGAGATGGGCACCGGAGACCATGAGGATGCCAGCAGCGCAAGTGCGAAGGCAAGTACCATCTGCACGATCTGCGTGATAATGAGGATATTTCGCCGCGAGTAGTTATCGGCAATTTTCCCGCCATACAGCGTGAAAACAAGGATAGGTACTGCTCCAGCTGCCGTCACCACACCCAGCCATGCCGAGTTATGGACAAGCCTCCAAACAAGCCAGTTTTGTGCCACACTCTGCATCCATGTTCCAGCAACCGATACCAGCTGTCCAATAAAGAACAGACGAAAATTGCGATACCTCATCGCATGAAACATGCTTTTCCTTGGAGCGGGTGCTGCAGGCGGTGAGGCAGCCATTATTCCACTGTTTTCCGGGCAGTCTCCGTTAAATACCAGATAAAGGTGAATAACTCTACCACAATGAAGATTCCTGTATTAACCATAACAGCACCGGTAGCACCTATCTTGTCAGCCAGAAAACCAATCTCCAAACCACCTACTGGAAATAGACCACCAAAGAGGAGTGAGTAGACTGCCATGACTCTGCCACGGAGCTCATCGGTTACTTCACTCTGTACCATGGTATTGCATGTCACCGCAAAAATCACCATGAAGAGACTTGCAACTGCAAGCAGCAGAAGGATGAGGATGTAGTTACCAGCCAGTGCAAACGTTGCCAGCCCCAAAGCGAAACCTAACGCAGCTCCATATAACATCACCCGGCGAGGAAATCGGTCTGCATCAGATGCAATAAACAACCCACCAAGGGCTGCACCTATGCCGGTAGCCGCTGTTAACCAGCCCAGGAGGCGGGCACTCATCTGATTGAACACCTGATGAGTGATCTTCATTCCATACAAACCTGGCACCATCCGATCGGCAAAAACCGGATTAAGTGTTGAAACGGACCATAGAAACATACTGCCAGCACTCATCAGGATTACCACCCGCAGCATTCTTGTGTTCTTCCAGATGAAATGAAATCCTTCCCACACAGAGATCTTTCGGCTTGCCGGTACAAATGGTCGAAGGCGCATCATGATAAGAGAGATGATGACCGCTATAAAGCTGAGTGCATTAACAAAGAAGCAGGCTGCAGCTCCATATTCCGCCAGCACTATTCCTGCGAGTACAGGTCCTAAAATCCTTGCAGTATTAAACTGTATGGAACCCAGTGCTATGGCATTCCCCAACATTTCACGGGTATCTACCATATCACTCAAAAAGGCCTGCTGTGCTGGCATGGCATACGCATTCACCACACTGGATAGTGCAGAAATTACAGCAATGTGCCAGGCTTGAATGTGTACCGGGGAGAAACGGGTATCGAGTATGGCAAGTGCAAAGGCCAGCACCATGAACACCGTCTGCGTCCACAGCATAGTATTCCGCCGTGGATATGTATCGGCAACATGACCGCCATGCATCGACAGCAGTACGTAGGGAATGGCAGCGGCACCACTTACGATCCCTAACCACTCCGAAGAATGTGTAAGTTTGTAGACCAGCCACTGCTGTGCAACAATCTGCATCCAGCTTCCAGCCACCGAGATAAACTGTCCAATAAAATACAGCCGAAAGTTGCGGTGTGAAAGTGCTGCAAATGTACCGAGACGTGGTGCTGAAGGTGGAACATCGATAATGCCTTCTATCGCATCATTTGTAAGCTCAGCCTGCTCATCAAGTGAATCCGATGGCATCGTTATGTGGTCCTGTTCAGAATTTAATATAACTGTACTAATTTATTGTACTGCTAAAGCGCATTGGAGTGTCAAGTAGAGATTACATCAGCCATTAACCGGCATCTACTTGCCAGAACAGACCGCAGATGGAAGCCCTGTCTGGGATGTAATGTCTCGTATTGATTGTCCAGTTCACACGTATTGTGCTGATATGTCACGCCAAATGGGACAACACTGTGTAATTCTGTATGGAAGCTGGATCATCCGCCAGTCAGATTAGAGCCATGAAACGATCGCTTTCCAACTGCCTCTTGGTTGGAGATCTTTTGCAGAAAGCAGGAATGCTGGCACACCATGGAAACCTGGCAATCACCCTTATAACTTTAACGAGATACAGGTATCGCGTTGTCGGTTTGGCATGTAAAAGCTGAACTAGCCTTCAAAACCCAAGATAATGGGATATTCATACTCAGGTGAGGTTTGTTGTTCTGCATATTGCAAATAAACAAGCGCATGCGATGGCAAATCGCCAACCTATCAATGATCCAGAATTAGCATGCCTGCTCAATCTATTCCGCATCATGGGAAAAGATATGGCAGGCATATCGAGACTGCTTTGGAAACTGAATGGTGTTCTATCGGGAGTTGCAAGTTACTTAATTACTGCCTCCCATACCACATCTTTCACTCCACAGTGGAGATGAAGCAGATGTGTAATCTGTTCCTGCTCTTTTCTAAGATCTATATCTGGATGAGTTTTCAGCTTGGAGATAGTTCCAGTGAGATGCACTGTTCCTCCTACAACCAGCACAGACAGAAGTGACGAGTCGATACATCTGCGTGAGATCTCTTGTCTCACCTTGTGGGTAGTTCCTTTGTTATCGATAACTGGCATAGCAACTGTTCTCGCATGCTAGGGGCATGAAACCCGGGGGTATATATTGCCCTCATTCACTATATTTATGCATTATATCGCTATTCTCTACCAATTACAATAGAAAAAACATTCACTTATAAACAATTATTTCTGTATGGCCATCATCATACCCAACAACCGCACGGCTGGCAATGCCCACAAAGAGGCCAACCTCCACAACCCCCACAACTTGCCTTATCCGGGATTCCATTTCTGAGGGGCTGGGTATCGACGTAAACTGCATATCGATGAGATAAAGGCCATCATCTGTAATCACCGGCATACCAGACCCAGAGCGCCTGAGAGCAAGATTTCCGCATATCTTGCTCAACTGATGCAGAGTCGTTTCGATCCCAAAAGGAATCACGGCAACCGGCAACGCGTGTGCGCCTAGAGTTTGTTTCATCTTGGAGCTGTCACAAATCACTACCATCTCATGACTTGCAGAGGCAACAATCTTTTCACGCAGTAATGCTCCCCCACCACCTTTAATCAGGCAGCCGCTCCCATCCACTTCATCGGCACCATCAATGGTCATATCCAGCTCAGGATCTGCCGAAAAGTCTGTAAGCGTGATACCCATTGCAATGGCCTGTCGTGTGGTGCTTTCAGATGTAGAGATGCCCCGTATCTTAAGCGCTTCGTTCTTAATGCGCTCTCCAAGTGCCTCAACAGCATAGGCAGCAGTAGTGCCGGTACCAAGCCCCAATGCCATCCCATCCTTCACCAGCCCTACTGCCGCCCGTGCGGCTGCCTCTTTTGCATTCATAGTAGTCTCCCTTATTCAATTAGTCATATAGTATAATCAATTTAGTGATCTGCCTGCCCGGTTTTTCTTTCATTTAGTTTAGTGTTCCATTGATACCATTTCCAGTTATGAGTTAACGATGCCAGATTCATTTACAAATGTATTTACTTTTTTTATGACCGATATTGAAGGAAGCACAAGACTCTGGGAAAATCATGCCAGTTTAATGCAGCAATGCATTCAACAGCATGATATGCTGGCATCACAAATTATAGCCGCACATAATGGAGAACTCATTAAATCTGCTGGAGAAGGAGACAGTGTTTTCGCAGTCTTTCCAACTGCCAAATCCGCCATATCCGCTGCAATTGAGTTTCAGATTATGGTACAGGAACAGATCTACCCCATTCTGCCCATAAAAGTAAGAATAGCTCTGCACCATGGCACGGCTCAGCATAGAGGGGGTGATCTCTTTGGTCCAGCAATTAACCGATGTGCAAGAATCCGTTCAACTGCTCATGGCGGGCAGATACTTGTGTCTTCAGATATGGCGGAAACTGCGCTGGAAGAGGATTACGAGATCAGCCTTAAAGATCTGGGTACGCATGGACTGAGAGATCTTTCCCCGGAGCATCTATATCAGGTGCTCCATCCTAAACTGCAGCTGAATTTCCCGCCTCTCAAATCACTTCAGGTATCAAGATCCAACCTTTCAATTCAAAGCACTCCCTTTCTGGGAAGACTCAAAGAGCTAAACGCTTTGAAATCGCTCATCATGGCTTCGCCTCTGGTGACTGTATTAGGGACAGGAGGAATAGGCAAAACCAGACTTGCACTAAAAGCTGCCGAAGACATGATGCTGAATTTCGACCATGGAGTTTGGATTACCGAGCTTGCCATGGTTACAGATGAGGCAACAGTAATGCAGGCAATATGTTCTTCACTGGGGATTAATGCAGAACGAGGATCTGCTCAGCAGGAGACTCTGATCAACACTTTACGGGATCAGCAGATTCTTCTTATTTGGGATAACTGCGAACATCTCATAGAAGCATGTGCTCATCTGGCACAACAGATCATCTCACGCTGTCGCAATGTAAAGATCCTGGTTACCAGCCGAGAAAGGCTGCAGATTCCCGGCGAGTCTATCCTGAACCTCAAACCACTTGAACTGGATGCTGAAAACACCCACATAGAGGGAATAAAATGCAGTGAATCAGCGGCTTTCTTTCTATCTTATGCGAACATGCATAATTCACAGTTTAACATAACGCAGTATTCCATAGATTATATTGAAAAGATATGTAAACGTTTAGATGGTATTCCCCTGGCAATTGAACTGGCAGCTGCTCGAACTCGAGTGATGGATGTAGCACAGATTCACGAGCGCCTGTCAGACCGGTTCAAACTTCTCACTGAGGGTTTTCGGGGCGCATTTCCACGACAGCAGACGTTAAGAGCGGCCATCCAGTGGAGTTTCAACCTGTTAACCGCTGAAGAACATTCGATGATGATGATGCTAAGCTTTTTTGTGGGAGGAGCTTCTTTGGAAGCAGTGGAGGGCATCTGTTCACAGGATGAGCTGGAAAGGGATAACGCGCTCAATGTTCTCACCTCGCTCGTTGACAAAAGCCTGCTTCTCTTCGATGTTCAAACGGGAAGATATATGATGCTGGAGACAATACTTGCCTATGCTAAGGAAGAGGCGGCTAATAACATGCCCTCTGAGGCGGTTGAGGAGTTTCTAACCAGATTTTGCAACTGGTATACAAGCTTTGTCCAGCAGACTGGTACCAAGCTGGTCGGCAGCGATCAGGTTGAGTGGCTCCAGATGCTGGATCAAGAACATGCGAACCTCCGCACAACCCTGAATATTCTCCAGAAGCGCGACGACAAAGATTCTATTCATCGGGCAATGTGGATTGTCGATTCATTAGCACGATACTGGGGTATTAGAGGATTCTGGAGGGAAGGACTTGAGATCGCACTTTCGTTATTGAATCATCCCGAGGCTGCCCAGCAGAATCTGGTTCGCGGACGTGCTCTCGCTGGTGCAGGTTCATTAGCCAACCTGTTAGGAGACTACGCATTGGAGGAACAGTTTCAAAGAGAAAGTTATGAGATATGTAAAGAGCACTCAGCCCTCAACGGAATGGCGAATGCCCTGGTGGGTTTAGGGACTATAGCAATGCGAAAGGGTGATTTCTGCAATGCCGAGAAGCTTTTCAAAGAGAGTCATGAACTATATACACTCTCAAACGATACTCGCTCTCAGGTCTATTGTCAGGTAAACCTGGCCTCTATCTATCTGGAGTATCAGGATATGTCCACAGTGCGAACATATCTGACAGATGCACTTAAATCCTTGAAGAAAATTGGTGACACGCGTGGTTTAGCCATTGTAAACCTGAGACTAGGCGAGCTTGAAATCAAGACGGGTGATGAGGTATCAGCAGTTGAATATATTTCACGAAGCCTGTCGCTGTTTCGGACTCTTAATCATATTCAGGGCACTGCCAGTACGCTGGTAAATAGTGCGTGGCTAATGCACAGAGGAGTGATGCAGGGCAGTATCTCTGAAAGCGTTGAAGAATGCCTGGAACTCGCCACGAAAAGTAGGGACATGTCAATGATCACTGAATCCATTGAAATCTGTTCTGAAATCGCTTTTGAACGAGGATACTATCTGGAAACAGCGGAGTTGTTTGGGTGCGAGGACCATTTACTGAGTGAAATGCAATCGGAATTAAGTGCCAGTAGAGTCATTGAACGCGAGGATTTTAAACTGGCAATCTGTAATATCATTGGCGAGTCCGCTTTCCAGTCGGCACGTGAACGAGGTTTTAATCTGGATATAGACGAGGCAGTCTCTTATGTTGTTGATGTTATGAATAGATGTGAGCAAGGAAAACCGCCAAAAGATCTCAGCTTAACAGTGTGATATAACGATGGAATGTGAAGCCATGAAGCATATTTGTTTGTTTAGTTGAATACTATAGAAGATCGTTTTTGTTACTACATAATCTATATGAATTGTTCGCTAGATTAATATATGCATATTTCTTAAGAAACACGGACCCATGCTGTTTTAAGTATGAGTTTTCTGAAACTGCTTGCTGTTGATGGCAGTCTGTTTTCAGACCTCTAAAATTCTGTAGAGAGTCCACACAAAAACACACCAAATGGCAGAATGACGAAGCAGGAGTGAAACTTACCTCCTGATCCTGTCTCCCTTGGATTGCAAGCCATGATCACCCACATACATTGTAAAAAGCCTCATTCATGAAAAACATGAATGAGGCTTTTTCAGTTATGCTAACAGAACTAGTTCAGAAGTTCTGCTATTCTCTGTGTATAGGCAGGGCGTCTCAGTTTGCCAAGTGCAGAGGATTCAATCTGTCGAACCCGCTCTCGAGTAACATCCAGCGCCCGACCAACCTCTTCAAGAGTACGAGCCTCATCACCATCGAGACCATAGCGCAACATGATTACATCGCGCTCCCGTTCGGTGAGCTCATCCAGCGCAGCCATAATTTCATCTCGCAAAGCCATATGTCCTGCAGCCTGAGCCGGATTAACGCTATCAGCAGCTGGAATGAGATCTGCAAGTCGGCTGTCACCTTCTTCACCAATTGGCGCTTCCAGCGATAGTGGCTCCTGCGCACCTCTCATCAGTTCAGCAAGCTTGTCTTCCGTCATGCTCAACTCTGAAGCCAGTTCAGTTCTGGTAGGAGTTCTGCCCAGTCTTTCACGCATCAGTCCTCGTGTCTTGTTAATGCGCCCGAGTGTATCTGTCACGTGGACTGGCAGTCTGATAAGTCTGGACTGATCTGCAATTGCTCTGCTGATAGATCTACGGATCCACCAGATGGCGTAGGTGCTGAACCTGTGACCCTTAGTGTAATCGAATCTGTCAACTGCACGCATCAGACCCATGGTGCCTTCCTGCATAAGATCCTCGATAGGCATTCCATGGCCCAAATACCTTCTGGCAACCGATGCAACAAGCCTGAGGTTGGCCATAACCAGCGTCTCTTTTGCTTCAGCAGCCATAAGGATGCATGCTTCCAGCCTATCCTGGTCTTTAGCGGCATCGTCAGATTCATTATGCTCAAGAGCAATATCAATGCGTCTCTGAAGCTCAGCTTTGTGCAGGTTTGCCATTTCAATTCTGCGGGCTAGCATCACTTCCTGCTCATGGTTTAGAAGCCGAGTTCTTCCTGCACGGCGCAGCCATGCTTGCGTGGTTCCCTCTAACTCATCAATCACAGGATCAAACTCCGTTCCTGCCTGGGTGTATGCAACTTTTGTCTTCTGGCTATCTTCAGCACTGTTATTGAGCAATTCACCACTTACAGCAATGTTATCAGTTTTCTTCACAGTCTCTTTGCGAACCCTCGGCTTCGGGGTTGCTTCTACTATCTGCACGGGCATGACGCCCTCCCTTCTCGCTACGTATAAATCTCTCGCCGCATCGCCACTACGCCAATGCAGCTTGTTATAATATATTTTGAAATTAGACCCAACTGACTTGAACTAATTTCACCCCAATTATGATGACAATACTACCATTACGGAAGTTGCTGGAAGCTTCTGCACAATTCAATCAATTCTGATTCAAAGCAAACCAGCTATCTGGCGGGGACTGCCCCTCATCAAACTGCGACCTTCTCATCCATTTGGCATGAGTATCCAGAAATGTAACATTCACCCCGCCCGAATGCCGGGGGTCTGGAAGGCCCCAGTAATCAGAGTAAGGCTGAGATGGTGGCAGCACATATGTAGATAGATGGTCAGCAGGCAAATACCCATCAATTCCCCTGCAGTCCATAATCATTACCGTATGAGAAGGTGATGTGGCAGCTGCCAGTGACACACCAGGAGCATTATTAAGGGAGTAAATGGATTTTACAGATACTCCAGTATTTAGATAGAAAGCGTTCCATCCATATTGACATACTAACTTGCCGTAAGCATTCTTGGTAGGCAGTTTTGAATCTGGGCAGATCCAAACCTGCTTATTCTTCAGATATGGATCTAGCAAATCATGCCAATTCAGAAAGGAGGACGGAGTTGGAGACGTTGCCGCTAGTGGTAACTGCTCGTCATAGTCCTGCAAATACATCTGAACTGCTAAACCCATCTGATTCTGATTTGATAAACAGACAGTCTGTCTAGCTTTTTCTCTCGCTTGAGCGAATACAGGGAATAAAATTGCAGCCAAAATTGCAATAATTGCAATAACTACAAGCAACTCAATCAGTGTAAATGCACGCGTTGGGATATAAGTCACTGTATGATGTATTACTCTTCCCTGATTTTAATAGATAAGCTTTACAGTATACCACGTATTTATGTTTTTAACCATAATATGCACATTATTTCTAACGAAAATATGTATTATTTAGTTCCGTTAACTCAAACTGTCACTAAAATGACATGCTACATTCTGATTTCCACCTGAATGAACGGCAAGTTCTGGAGTTGTGGACGAGCATATCTCTCTAGCATATGGACAACGGAAACGGAACCGGCACCCAGCCATCTCCTCAAGTGCATTGCCCAGTTCACCCTTAACCGACTGCGCAAGCTGAATACCCGTACTCTGTGTTGTCAGTACAGATTTTAAAAGTATCTGGGTGTAAGGATGTCGCGGGTTTGAAAGCACATCCACCACATCTCCACTTTCCACCACCCGTCCAGCATACATCACCATCACACTTTTGCAAATATGTTTCACCAGAGAAATATCGTGAGAGATTAGCAGGTAACCAAATCCACGCTCATTTTGCAAATCTCGCAGCAGACTAATGATCTGTCCCCGAACCGATACATCCAGCGCAGATGTAGGTTCATCCAGCACAATATAGGATGGCTCCCCACTCACTGCTCTCGCTATGCACACACGCTGCCGCTGCCCTCCGGATAACTCATGTGGATACCGATAGATCATATCGGCAGGCAGGCCAACCGTTTGCATCAGCCGCACAGCCTCTGCTCTTCGATCAGCCACCGTTTTAATGCGTCGTTGAGCCACCAAGGACTCGACTACAATGTCGGCCACACGCTGTCTGGGATTGAGCGCAGCGGTGGAATCCTGGAATACCATGCTCATTTTCGCACGTGCTTTGCGCAAAGCCTCTCCTGAAAGAGATGTGAGGCAGAGGTCATCAAGCCACACCGATCCATTATCAGGATTCAGGAGCCTCATCAGAATTTTGCCCACAGTGCTTTTTCCACATCCACTTTCGCCAACAAGTCCAACTGTCTCCGATGGCATGGTACTGAAGCTCACTCCATCTACAGCTCTAATCACACGTTTTACAGTTTTGAGACCAACAGCCTGGGAGATATGAAAATATTTCACACCTTCAACAAGCTTCAATCCCGCCTCTTCACTCACGGTTGCTAGCCTCCCTGTGCCCACTTCAAGCCCACATAACGGCTCATATTGTAGCAGCGGGCAAGGTCAACAACACCGATAGGTGATGGATACAGGGGCTTCCTCCAGATTAAAATAGGCTTGTCCCATGTAACTTTTGTGAACAGTTTTCTCAAATCAGGATCGTTATGCTGCCACACATCAAGGAAGATTGCATCTGCTCCCAAATCATGTTTAAGCTTTGGTGTATCCACGGCATATTCTGTCAACTTCCAATGTAGAAACAGATCGTATGCAGCGGGGTGACCTTTCATGTAAAACTCCATTTCAGAAGGAAACTCATAGTTGTTGCCGCATATTAATACCTTGTGTCCCCCCTGTTCCATCTGCTGCTGTACCTGTGTCACCTCACCTGCCAGCTTCTTCCAGCCATAGGCGGTGTTTGTCATATCACTTTTAGCTGGTAGTTTCACACCTAGAGTCTCTCGCAAGAAAGGAAACAGCATAAGCAGCATAAGCAGTATGCTGGTCCCTGCTCCCATGCTTAGCAAAGTAACAGCCCCCTGCCTTCTTGCGGGGTTGTCCAGCCTGGCAGATAGAATGCCTCCCCATAACACCAGCGGGCTTATCCAGCCGTAAGGCACCCAGTTGCCCTGAACCTTCGCCTTCAGTGCCTGAAAACAGAAAAATAACAGCGCAGGTGCAGCCATACAGATAAGGAAAACTGCACTTAGCCTCACATTGCCCTCCTCATCCCTTGGGGCATGAGTCATAGCAACAATTGCGCCTCCAAACAGAATCGGACTGACGAGGAGGGCCTGCGATCCAATAAAGTCTCCCAAACGGTGAATGGGCGTGTGATGTGCTTTGTGTTCCAAAAACAGGAGATGTCTGAATGTCCACCAGTGGTGATGTGCATTCCACAAAACCACTGGAGTGTAGCAAAGGAGCATGATGGCTAGCGCCGTCCATGGCTCAGGGCGCTTTAACCAGAAGCGATGCTTCGGTGAGATTATCAGAAACAGCAAAAGTGAAGGTAGCAGCAGTACTATGGTCTGCTTGCTGAGCAGTCCTAATCCCGCCGATATCCCTGTGAGGATCCATGCCAACCTCTGCCTTCTGGTACACTCCATCCCTTCATCACCTGTTGTGCTAAAGAGAGCATTCCACAAGCATAGTAGTGACAATGTCCAGAAGAATACCAGAGGAGGATCGTAGGTAGCAATGATGGATCCGACTTCCATAAGTGGGGTGACAGTTATGAACATTGCAGCTATAAAACCTGCCCTGGCATCAAATATGCGGGCACCAAGTGCACCTGCCAGCAGTGTGGTGCCAGCACTTAGCAGGCATGCACTCAGTCTAACTCCAAACTCCGTGTTGCCGCACAGCATGGTGGTAGCTCGAATGAGATAGGCAATCATCGGTCCCTGATCATAATAGCCCATGGCCAAGTGTCTCGACCAGGTCCAGTAGTAGGCTTCATCCGGGATAAGTTCAAGCGAGTTCAGCTGCAGGAGTCTCAGTATTGTGAGTACAGCAACCATTATGTATAGTGCTGATTTCCAGTATGCAGCATTTCCGGTCGATACACGCTTATCTTCTGTGGCAGTAGTCACTCACCAACCCCTGTTTTAGTCTGGATTAGTTTGGAGTATACACTCTCGGTATCCCGCACCATTCTTTCAAGAGTGAAGAGCTTTCTCTGCCTGGCGTAGCCGGAAGCACCCATCTTTTCCCGCAGACTTTTGCTCGCTGCCAGCTGGTTA
>JAJZFJ010000229.1 GCA_021805395.1 bacterium | reverse complement strand
ACTTGGCGGCGGGAAATCTGGCACTGCCGTGATAGAAATGGCGGAAGCTGCAGGCTTACGACTGTTGAGACCGGAGGAGTACAACCCTCTTGTTACCACCACCTATGGAGTTGGTGAGCTTATAAAACTAGCCGTGGAAGCTGGTTGCAGGGAGATACTTGTAGGCATTGGGGGGAGTGCTACCAATGATGGTGGAGCTGGGATGGCTCAGGCACTGGGCGCAAGGCTGCTTGATGACATGGGGGAACCGTTGTCTTATGGAGGGTATGAACTGAGACGGCTTCATAGCATTGATCGAACACAATGGAGCCTGCTGCCAGACGTAACAGTAACTGTTGCTTGTGATGTGAATAGTCCACTACTGGGACGTGATGGAGCATCCCGGGTATTTGGTCCGCAAAAAGGCGCCACTCCTGAAATGGTAGAAATGCTGGAATCGAGCCTGTCACATTATGCAGATTTTCTGGATAGATTATCGAATAGAAAGGTTTCTGAATGCCCTGGCGCTGGAGCTGCAGGCGGTCTGGGTGCTGGTTTGATGGCTTTCTGCAACGCGACTTTAAAAAATGGGATAGATTTTGTGCTAGATTCGCTCAACTTTGGAGAGTTATGTAATAGGAGCGATATTGTACTAACCGGCGAGGGCAAAATAGATGACCAGACTATTAGAGGCAAAGTAATTTCCGGGGTTTTGAGACGCTCTACAGTTCCAGTAATTGCCATCACTGGAAGCCTGACGGTGGAGGGTGAACTGAGTATGTACGAGAACGGGCTTACCGCAGCGTTCAGTCTCTGTGATATGCCCATGGAGCTGGAGGAGGCTTTGGTGAATGCCCGCGTGCTGCTGCGACGGGCTGCTGAACGTGTGGGACGGATGTTGAGTCTAACTGCATGAACTGCAACAGGGAAGCTGCATGAAAAACTACTGTGTTGTTGGGAGTGTTTCCACATGAACGGTCTGATGATTGGTCTGATGTCCGGCACCTCTGCCGATGGTATCGATGCAGTGCTTGTTGAATGCACCGAAGGCAAGAATAGAAGCTGGAAAGTCGTACACACTCTCTGCAAACCCTGGAGCCTCGCAATGCGGGGCGCCATTCTGGACGCATGCAGGCATGATGCTCCTCTCCAGCAGATCACTGTGCTGAATGTGCGTCTTGCTGAACATTACGCAAACGTGGTGCTGCAGCTTGCTGAGGAGGCAGGAATAGACTTGAGTAGGGTTTATGCCATCTCCTGCCACGGACAGACTGTATGGCACCAGCCCACTCCTATAGAGGTGGGCGATGGTGTTTGTGCAGCCACCTTGCAGCTTGGCGATGCCGCAGTGCTGGCTGCCCGCACTGGCTGTAAGGTTGTATCCAACTTTCGAGCGGCAGACATGGCACTTGGCGGGCAGGGAGCACCTCTGGTGCCATATGCAGATTACCTACTGCTAAAGTCAGATGTAGAATCGAGAGCAACTCTCAATATTGGGGGCATTGCCAACCTCACCTATATGCCTGTCAACTGCTCGCCAGACAGTGTGGTAGCATTTGATACAGGACCTGGCAACATGCTGATTGATGCGGTTACATCTCATCTGGTTCAGAGTGATATGGATACAAATGGATTATTAGCTGAAGCGGGGACTGCAAATAGAATTCTGCTAAAGGAGTGCATGGCGCACCCTTACCTGGATAGACTACCGCCTAAATCTACAGGACGTGAAGAGTTTGGGACCGTGTATGCAAAGTGGTTTCTCAACAGAGTAAGCGATTTGAATTTAACCACTGAAGATGCGTTAGCCACTGCCACCCAGTTTACAGCAGATAGCATAGAACAGGCATTCAAACGCTATGTTCTGCCCCATGGAAGTGTGGATACCGTGATTGTTGGTGGAGGTGGATTAAGAAACACACATCTGATAAACTTGTTAAGACAGCGGCTGCTACCAGCACGACTTGACAGCTTTATGGACTATGGAATTAACCCGGATACAAGAGAAGCACTGGCGTTTGCAATTTTCGGCTGGGAAACACTTCACAACCGGCCTTCCACACTGCCATCTGTTACAGGTGCTTCCAAACCGGCAATCCTCGGCTGCGTATCCTATCCACCGCCTGGTTAGAGGCGTCCAATTCCCGGTACTCTTTCCAGTTTTACCCGTATTTACTACAACTTTTTGCATGAAGGTGGAAGAACTAACATGCAGGTGCCCGCACCGTCGGTGACCATGCATTTGTTATTTGACGATTAGTTATAAACGAAGGAGCGAAAGTAATGAGTAACACGCACATTGGACATGACGAGCCAGTAAAATTGACTCGCAGAGAGTTGGAGGTGCTAACTCTCGTCATCGGAGGCAAATCCAGTAAAGAGGTCGCCGACCAGTTATACGTCAGTAAACGCACTGTGGATTTCCATCTTGCTAATATCTACGATAAGCTACAAGTCACTAACAGGATGCAGGCATTTCACCGTGCAACATCCCTGGGCTTAATCTCTTATGACACTCAGACGGCAAGCGTGTAGGTAATTAAGTTAAATTGGTTCGGTAATTCTATTGAATGCAGGCGACTCTAAACCGGGAGAATCCGGTACGGGTCGCCTGTTTTATTTATGTGTGTGCAGTGCGAGTTGTGAAGCAGAGAGTTAAATTACTTCCAGAGCGTTCCTGTCTGGAAATGCAGGATACGGAGCATGAGGCTCTGTCTGATACCACCATACTGTGGAAGCGATGTCATCCTGCAGCGGCAGATAACGGCCCCCACTACGCCATCCCAGCGCCTGAATGGTCACCTTGAGATCAGACTGAAACCTTATAGGATCGGGGATATGCCATCGATACATGCCGAAACGTGACTGCGTGTCCCATAGGCTGCCGTTCTCGGTGGGCAGAATAATCTGAGGCAGCCCGAGGAAAGGCGTTGAATATGACACATATTTGCCACCCTGCTCAAAACACCAGGCACCACCAAAGTAGTCTTCCGTACCAGTCCCAACGATTGTGGCAAAATCCCTGTCACCATCCATATAAAACTTGATCTCACCTTCACCCCACCAGCCATTATTATTGGATCCCCATGCTATGTAGGTTCCAACATACTGCCCTTTTCCCTTCACACCATCCAGAAGTGTAACAACCTCCCCGTAAGGGAGTGGGTTTGTTCTCTGGTACTGGGCATGCATGTAGGCGGCATCATCGGGCACATCAGTCAGTGAATAGGTGATCTGGTAGTAGTACCCATCGCACTTATCATCCGCTGTATTCTCCAGGGTAATCCTTGCAGACTTGCGAAAAGGCATGGGCCAGTATGAGTTGTAACCTCCTGTCGGGTTGACAGCTATTGGCAGAGAGTTCACATTACAGCGCTTGCACCACCCGCTGCAGAACAGATCGCCAATGGGAGCCTCAATTGATGGCGTCTCTTCTCCATCCCAGTAGAAGCGCATAATGAGAGAACGGGTCTTCTCCATGAGGCAGGTATTCCAGATATGCTGTATGACGCCTGGTCCCTCGATCTCAGCGAGGGTGACCGTAGTCCGTGCTGGCACCACAATACTCGGTGAAACCTTCCAGCCCTGTCCAAGCTCTCGAGCAGGTCCTTTTCCCGTACCCTCGGTTGCCATGCCGCCTCTGCCTTTTTCACCCGTGAAATTTTCAGCACTAATCGACCGGGTGAGGGCATTACTGAGCCTGAAAATATCATTCAGACCTGTAGCCAATCCATGAAATGATTCCAACTGGTTTCTCCTATTTCCTGAATGCAACAATTACACCATCACGGATTGGCAGCAAAGTTGTAATGAAATCTGGATCAGAAATCAACATCTTTGTTGTCTCTTTTATAGCTTCCGATTCTGCTGAATGATCTGAGGCATCGAATAATCTGCCATGCCACAGCATATTGTCAATCATCAGCACTCCTCCAGGGTTCAGCCTCTCTTTAATGACAGGAATGGAGGCAGGGTAGCCAATTTTATCTATGTCATTAAAAATCACATCAAATGAACCCGGAGTGCTCTTCAGCGCTTCCACCGCCTCACTGCAGTGGAACTGCACCAGATCTGAATATCCCATTCTGTCCAGATAGCCGCGCGCATCTCTGGAGAGGTCCTCATGCCATACCACATGATGCACAACGCCTCCTCCGTTTTCCTGAACTGCCTTGCAAAACCAAGCGGTTGAGTAACCGTACCCTGATCCCAGCTCAAAAACGCTCTTAGCTTTAATCATACGGGTAATCTGGTAAAGACTGTGTCCTGCAGCAGTTCCAATAATCGGAAAGTTTGTCGCTCTTGCTCTCTGCTCCATCTCCTGCATCACCGCGTTTCTCTCTGGCACCAGAGAGTCCAGGTATGCAGGAAGGGCTGCATGGTATAGGGGTTCAGGCATGAAAATATGTTCTCCTGTGTATGTTATTAGCTACCTAGAAGTATGACATATGCCACTGGTAGATTGATGTTTGACAGCGCATGTGTTTCGGATTAGTTGTTCGCTAGAAACTGGCACCAGTTCTCTTCTGATGCTACTTCAGCATTCAAGTAATGAAAAGATAATGCATCTCTCATGGTGCCGGATGCCTATCTTCCTATCACACACCATTTAGAGTCGGAATCTAATATCTGTAGTTTGAAACTGAGCCAACAAAAGTAGGTTCTTTATTGAACTGTAAGGTTTCTATTATGATATTTTAAGTTCATGTGTTCATTAATTATCTAGTGGTAAGGTGAGAAGTTTTACGGAAAGTGCTAATGTTCGCCTTTAAAACACATCAAAGCTGAAATCGCAAAACAAATTACTTATTATCTTGAGATGAACAATCCAAGCCTATGATGTGGCTAAGTGTAGTCAATCCTTCTGGATACCCCAGCATAACTGCATCGTAAATAAATTAATAGAATTCAATCCTATAGTTACCCAAAGATGCTTTAAAGTATTCCAGCCTGCAAATCATGCTGCAATAATCGCATCTGCTTCGCAAGTTGTTTAATGCACATTGAAAATTCAGGACTACCCACTTTCAGGCGGTGACCAGTTGGGCTTTTCGACGCCAAACTGCGTGGCGTACTCCTCATTGAGCCGTGGCCATTCGAACTTCATAGCCTCACTTCCCACAATTCGCCCTATTGACTCGCCATTCAGCAAACTGTCCAGAACATCGAAACAGATGTGCCACCCTGCAGCACCCATTGAGATGAAACCGCGGTCGATGTTGTGCCATAGTGTCAGCCTGGTGCCTATGTCTATCGGCTTCAGTTCCCACCGAATTGCCCTGCCTCCCCAATCGTACTCCAGCTCCCGCGCATATTCTGCCTTTGTTACTGTCGTCTCTGAAACTAGAGGTTTTGGTGAGCCTATATTGGTGAGGTTTGCCCTCGTGCCTGGGGTGCTCAGGTTCTGGTCGGAATCGAAAGGTGCCCATTCGCGAAGGTGTACCGGATCTGTGAGAGCATCCCATACCTTCTCAGGTGCATGATGGAGGTCTCTGGTGAGTATGAGCGTCCAGTTTTTCCCATCCTTTAACACCTGCGCTCCATAGGCATTGCCGGGCACATAGTTCTCACGATCTATCATCTCTTAATCCTTTGCAAAGCATGCTGGGCGAAAAAAGGAAGCTAATTCTTTTAATTCAACTGAATTAACCACTTTATTCTGATTGGAATAATGCAGTCAAATCGCCATGAGAAGCTGCCAGGCACTAGATGACTGCATAGTGAGGCTCAATAGCGGGCCAGCTCCACAAGTTGAATAAGGTTACCACAGCCATCGTTCAACATCGCAATTTTGGAAGCAGTCACGTCAGTAGGTGGCATGGTAAACTCAACCCCCTTTGCCTTAATCCTCTCAAAGTCACCATTTAAGTCATCCGTATAAAACATCATAGCCGGCTGTCCCTGCTGGAATTGAGCGTGCTGATATGTTTGAGCTGCAGGGTTAGAGTTCAGGGCAAGCTGTAGCTCTATCCCTTCTGGGTCCTCAGGGGAAACGACGGTCACCCAACGGTAATCTCCCTGGCTGAAATCTGTTTTTTTACTGAATCCAAGTATCTCTGTGTAGAAATGAAGGGCTTTTTCCTGGTTGTCCACATATAGACTGGTTACTTTGATTTTCAATTCATGTCTCCTTGACACTGGTTGGGGTTATCATCAAATCATTCACTCATGGTCTGCTGTGTTTTCTCTATTGCCTCATCCATGCTGACCAGATGACGCTCCAGTGCATCCAAATGTGCCGTCCAGAAGGTACGAAATGGAGCGAGCCATTCATCAAGCTCCTGAAGCGGCTCTGGCCTCAGTCTGTACAGACGCTGTTGTGCACTCACCGAGGACTCCACCAGACCAGAATTCCGAAGAACTCTTAAGTGCTTCGATACAGTGGTCTGAGGGATACTCAGTTTATTCACAATTTCACCTACAGACTGTTGGGAGCCAGCCAGCAGACTCAGGATTGCGCGACGATTGGGTTCCGCAATAATATTGAATACAGTTTCCATGCTTAATAATATACTACTACACGTATATACTTGTCAAGGTATATACATATTCACGTATCTACCCTCAGTCTGTTCTTCAGAATCTGTTGACAATTACATGGACAGAAATCACCCTGTTATAGGTGACTGCTCCTACCTATTTTCCTTGAGACACCTAAAATTTGCGTTGATGGTTGCGCTGCAATCGGTATGTATAGCTTTTAATGAAACAACACATCCAATCTCAATACATCAGCCACTGTATTGATTAGCGAGCCGGGAGGCATCCTACTTACCCTACTTCATCACGATGAATGAGCGGGATTTACCCATGACATACAGGATGCTGTTTGCGTTTTAAGCTTCACGAGAGGTATATTAAACCGAATGAGTGGGATTAAATTTCCACTCAATACACACCGATGCGGATGCTCGGGAGGGTCAGAACTGAGTTCTGCTCCTTGGCAGATGAGGCATCGGGAGGTAATGCCTGAACCTGATCAGGCGAAAATAACCCAGGAGTTTGAAACCATGGCATCTTTATCAATGAAAGAGTTGCTGGAGGCAGGAGTCCACTTTGGACATCCAACACGTCTCTGGAACCCTAAAATGAAGCGCTACATTTATGGCGCACGTAACGGCATCTATATTATTGACCTTCATCAGACCCTCAAAATGTTCGATGATGCCCAGAGATTTGTTCAGGAGATTGTGAACGACGGTGGAACGGTGCTTTTTGTGGGAACCAAAAAGCAGGCACAGGAAGCAATCGCTGAAGCGGCTATCAGATGCAGACAGTACTATGTCAATCAGCGCTGGCTGGGTGGAATGCTTACAAACTACCGCACCATTCGAGACCGCGTGAAGCGTCTGCAGGAAATTAATGACATGCAGGCGAATGGCATCCTCGATCGCCTCACCAAAAAAGAGGCTACCCTTTTACTTGAGCAGAGAGACAAACTGGAACGCAACCTTGGCGGTATTAAAGACATGCTCAAGCTTCCAGACTGCATTGTTGTAGTTGACTGCAAGCGTGAACATCTCGCTCTTGATGAGGCTCGCCGTCTGCAGATTCCTGTTGTAGCACTTGTGGATACAAACTGCGACCCGGACAGAGCTGACTATATTGTTCCTGGCAACGACGACGCCATACGCGCCATCAAGCTGATTACAGGCAAAATTGCGGATGCCATCGTGGAGATCAAGCAGTCTGAATGGGAAGTCGACGAAGGTCTCATGGCTCCTATCGATGTTGAAGAGTTCGACAAGCCCGATGCAGATGCTGACGGACTTATTACTGAAACGGAAGTACTGTTTGAAGGCACCGACAGCGTGGTTCTGGCTCATGAAGAAGATGAGTATGCCAAAATGGCAGCTATCGCAGTTGATGCTGAGGCCGCTCCCGAAGAGCCAGAAGAGACAGTGGAAACTATTGATGAGCCGGCAGTTGTGGAAGAGACACCTGAAGCGGTGGAAGCTCCCGAAACTGCTCCTGCTTTTGATGCAGAGAACCCTGCCGAATAGGCAACCTATAAACTCGCTTTGTACATTACGGAAGGAAGAAGAAGATGCCTGATATCACTGCAGCTATGGTGAAACAGCTTCGGGATCGTACCGGTGCCGCCATGATGCTCTGCAAGGAAGCTCTGGTTGAGAGCACTGGCGATTTTGATGAAGCAGTTGTATATATTCGCAAGAAACTTGGTGCAAAATTAAGCGATAGAGGCGACAGAGTTGCATCCGAAGGTGTAATTGCCGTGTACGTTGTGGATGGCAAAGATGCAGCGATTATCGAACTGAACTCTGAAACAGACTTCGTTGCTCGTGCAGATGACTTCAAAATGCTCGCCAAAGAGCTTGCTGAGCATGTGGCCAGAACAAAAGGCCACAGTGTTGAGACAGTTCTCACCGAAAAGTCTCTTGCAGATGGCAATATGACAGTTCAGGAGAGAGTGGACGATGTGTTCACCCGCCTTCGCGAGCGGCTTGTATTCCGAAGATTTGAGCTGATTAGCACAGACGAAAAAGGCGTGCTGGCAACCTATGTCCATATTCCTGCCAACGACAGGATTGGTGTACTGGTTGAACTTGAAGCACCTACCGAAGCTGCGTCATCATCAGAGGAAGCAAAACAGATTGGTAAAGAGATTGCTCTGCAAATCACAGCCTCCAGTCCTAAGTATGTTTCTCGCGAAGAGGTCCCTGCTGAGGTAGTCTCCCGCGAAATGGAAATTGCCCGTGAGACAGCCAAGTCTGAAGGAAAACCAGAGGCTGCAATTGAAAAAATTGCCGAAGGCCGCCTGAGAGGCTTCTACGAAGAGTCCGTTCTTCTTGATCAGCCATACAACCGAGATCCGAAGAAAACCGTTGGCAAGCTACTTGATGAAAGCGGCTTTAATGTTAGAAGGTTCGTTCGCTATGAAGTTGGACAGGGAGTAACTGGGGCTGAAACTTCTGGCGATATCAAGGGAGCTGCTGAATGACGAATGTCTCTAACCAGGGAGTAGATAGTGGTGCCGATGCGGATGAAACTGGGGAAAAGGGAAACAGTATACTTTCTCCTAACCAACATCCTGTTAGATGGCGTCGCGTGCTGCTTAAACTCTCTGGTGAGGCGTTTGCAGCGGACCATACAATCCAGGAAGAGACCGGCACTCCAAGAGTCGGCCTCAACTACCATACCATTCGCTCTATTGCTACCGAGGTAGTCGCAGCGCACGCATTGGGCGTTGAAATTGCTATTGTTGTTGGAGCAGGCAACATCGTTCGAGGTGAGCGGGCTGCTGAGGCTGGAATGGAGCGGGCTGCAGCAGACTATATGGGTATGCTGGGTACCGTAATAAACAGTATGGCTATGCAGGATGCTCTCGAAAAGCTTGGTGTACCGACAAGAGTGATGTCCGCAATCGCAATGTCTGAGGTTGCCGAACCCTTCATCAGACGACGAGCCATTCGTCATCTTGAAAAAGGAAGAGTGGTCGTTCTGGCGGGAGGAACCGGCAATCCATTTTTCACTACAGATACCGCCGCAGCACTCCGAGCGAATGAGATTAGAGCAGGCGCAGTGCTCAAGGCTACAAATGTGGACGGTATCTACGACAAGGATCCCCGAAAATTCCCTGATGCCCAAAAGTACAAGCAGGTGTCATTCGACCAGTGCATCAACCAGAATCTCAGGGTTATGGACCAAACGGCGTTCACGTTTTGCCGCGAATACGACATACCCATAGTTGTGTTCGATATTGCCAGCCAGGGCAATATCAGCAGAGTGGTGGCAGGCGACGAAATAGGTACACTTGTTTGCAGTAGTTCTAATGTAGTTGAAACTGAATAGGGAGGTATTTGTATGATCCCTGATCTTTTAAAAGATGCAGAAGAGAAAATGAAGAAAGCTGTGGAGGCAACCCAACAGGAGTTTGCTCAGATCAGAACCGGTAGAGCAAATCCAGGGCTTGTCGAGCATATCAAAGTGGATGTCTACGGCTCAACTTTGCCTATCAACCAGTTAGCAGCTGTCACAGTGCCAGAACCGCGTCAGTTACTCATCACCCCTTATGACAAGAACGTAATTGCTGCCATTGAAAAAACGCTGATGAAGTCTGATCTGGGCATGACCCCCAATAGTGATGGCATATCCATACGTCTAAACATTCCCCAATTAAACGAGCAGCGCCGAAAAGATCTCACTAAACAGGTGAACCAGAAAGCCGAACATGGCAGGGTCTCGATAAGAACAGTGCGGCAAGAGGTTCAAAAAAAGCTCCAGCAGGCTAAAAAAAGCAGTGAAATCTCCGAGGATGACGAGCGAAGAGCCATGGATTCCCTTCAAAAACTTGTTGACCGATACATCGTTCAGGTTGATGATATCACCAAGGTGAAAGACGCAGAGTTGCTGGAGGTTTAGCTTTGCGTCCCATGGTGAAAGATAGTGTGGCGTATGCTAAGGAAGCAGGGCTTGATGCAAGTAGGCTACCAACGCACGTGGCCATTATTATGGATGGTAATGGCCGATGGGCACAGGCGCAGGGTAAGCATCGCCTTATGGGTCACAATCAAGGGTACCTCGCACTGAAAGAGACTGTGTATGCTGCCCAGGATCTGGGTCTGCACTGTATTACAGTATTCTGCTTCTCTACTGAGAACTGGCGTCGATCCCACGAAGAAGTTGGTGGTCTCATGCAGCTTCTTGTGTATGCCATGCGTACCGAGATTGAAGAGCTTATGCTCAGAAATATCCGGGTTGTGGTATCAGGCAGACTTCAGGAGCTGCCGGACGATGTCCACAATGAGTTTCTCCATGCAGCCAGGATGACAGAGAATAACGACAGCCTGATTTTCAACCTTGCCATCAATTATGGAGGCAGAGCTGAAGTTGTCGATTCAGTACGTGCACTGGCAGAGTTGGTGCAGGCAGGGAAACTGGAGCCTGATGAAATTGACGAAAAGCTGATAGGCAGCCATCTCTATTGTCCTGGCTTACCCGATCCCGATTTGTTGATACGAACTGCCGGCGAGATGAGGCTCTCAAACTTTCTGTTATGGGAGACTGCCTACAGTGAGATCTACGTTACATCTACATGCTGGCCAGATTTTAACGAACACCATCTTGTAGAAGCCCTCAAAGAATATCAGATGCGGACCAGAAAGTTCGGTGCTGTAGTACCCTAAATCCGGCAGAGATAATCTATTATGACAGTTACTCCCCCTAAACTGAATTCGATTAAAACCCAGTATGTTAAGAGTGTTGGGCTAGATCCAGAAAGAATGCCCTCTCATGTGGCGATTATTATGGACGGCAACGGAAGATGGGCACAGGCACAGGGCAAGCATCGGTTGATGGGGCATAATCAGGGATATCTCACTCTCAAAAAAATAGTGATGGAAGCCGAACAGCTAGGTCTTAAATGCCTCACAGTATATGGCTTTTCTACAGAGAACTGGCGAAGGTCTCCGGAAGAGGTCGGCGGTTTAATGCGGCTTATGCTAGTTGCCATGCGAGCTGAAATTGACGAACTCATTCAGAAGGAGATTAGAGTACGCATATCTGGCCGTCTGCACGAACTTCCCGATGACTTGAGAGAGGAGTTCGAGGAGGCAGCCTCCCGCACATCACTCTTCACGAATTTCACGTTTAATCTCGCCATAAACTACGGCGGAAGAGCAGAAGTTGTGGACTCTGTTCGGGCTATTCTGCAGAAGGTTCGGTCTGGCAAAATTCTACCAGACCAGATTGAGGAGCGCATGATTGGAGACAATCTCTATGCCCCCGACATACCCGACCCTGACCTGCTAATTCGAACTGCTGGTGAATTAAGGCTGTCAAACTTTCTGCTTTGGGAAACAGCATACAGTGAAATATATGTTACTCCAACATGCTGGCCAGATTTCGACAGAGATCACTTCATTGGCTCACTTAAGGAGTATCAGATGCGCACACGAAAATTTGGTGCTGTTAGTGAAAATGGACTAATATGAAAAGAATTGTAATACTCGGTTCCACCGGATCTATTGGCACCCAGGTACTGGATGTGGTCAGGAGAATACCCGGTAAATTTGAGATATTAGGTCTATCTGCACACAGCAACTCCAGGCTCCTAATTGAACAGGCTAAGGAATTTAATGTTCCCTACGTATCAACTGGTAGTGATGGTTTACGAGCTGAAATTGCCAGTCAACTTTCCAGTTCAACACAGGTATATGTTGGCGTAGAAGGTATGTCAACTCTGGCAACATTACCAGAATGCGATCTGGTTGTTGTTGCTGTGGCAGGTGCAATTGGCATTGTGCCAACTCATGCCGCGCTTGCTGCCGGAAAAGATATTGGTCTGGCTAGCAAAGAGGTACTTGTTGCTGCAGGCGAAGTGACAATGGAGCTCGCCAAGGAAAAGGGCTGTACACTCTACCCAATCGACAGTGAACACTCCGCTATTTTTCAATGTCTCCAGGGATCACCTCATGGCAGCATAGAGAAAATATTGCTGACTGCGTCTGGCGGCCCATTTCGAACTTGGGAGAAGAGAGCACTGGCAGATGTCACACCACAACAGGCTTTACGTCATCCTACATGGAACATGGGTGGTTTGGTAACAATAAACTCTGCAACCTTAATGAATAAAGCTCTTGAGGTAATAGAAGCACGATGGCTTTTTGATGTTTCAGCCGATAATGTAGAAGTGGTAGTCCATCCACAATCGATTGTACACTCTATGGTACGTTTTACGGATGGATCCACAATCGCGCAACTCGGATTGCCAGATATGCGTTTACCTATACAGTATGCACTTGTTTATCCGGAAAGGATAGACACAAAACTGCCCAGGATGGAAATATCAGACTATTCTAATCTAACTTTCGAGTCTCCAGATGAACAGAAATTTACTGCTCTTAAAACGGCACGTGAAGCATTGGCAGCAGGTGGTGTAGCCCCCGCAGTGATGAATGGTGCTAACGAGGTAGCTGTTGGACTGTTCCTTGAAGGCAAGATTCCTTTTCTAAGAATGGCAGAGCTAATAGATATGGCTCTACAGAACCATGAGAGAATGTCTCCAGTATTGGAGAACGTATTATTCGCAGATTCCTGGTCTAGAGAATATGTGAAACGAATTGTGGATTAGATGGAAGGGTGACTTAAATTGCATTTCTTAGCTGGTCTATTTAGTTTAAGCTCTCTGGAAACAGCGATCTATTTTGTGGGAATATTAAGTGTCCTTATTGTTGCTCACGAGTGGGGACATTTTATTGCTGCCAGAATGTGCGGCATGAAAGTTGAAGAATTCGCGCTGTTTTTCGGCAAACGACTTATACGCCTGGGCGAAAGCAAAGGTACCGAATATAATATACGCTCAATACCTCTCGGCGGCTATGTGCGCATTGCTGGCATGGAGATGGATGAGAAGCTGGATACCCCGGTTTTTCCAAAGCTGAATAACCAACCTGCGGGTCCTGTTTTGAACGGACTGACTGGAGAAATGATTGAAGGAATAGATTTTAATGCTGTCTCTCCAGAAGTGCTTCGTGCAGTGAAAGATTCTGTCAATGCAGATGGCGAAATCTCCGGTTACTCACAAGCAACTCTGTCCTCAATGATAACTGATGAAAACCGAACTCCTGAAGATATTAAATATCTCAAGACTATCGTGAATATACCTCCCTATTCTCCGGATCCTGCTTCATTTAACCAAAAGCCCAGATGGCAAAGAGCACTTGTAATATTTGCCGGTCCTTTGGCATCTGTCGCTTTTGGTGCTTTACTATTTATGAGTATAGGTTTCACATTCGGTTTACCTTCAGAGAATCTTACTAATCAGATACAGGCGACTGTCCCGAATCAGCCTGCTCAAAAAGCAGGTCTAAAAGCCGGAGACAGAATAGTTCAAATTAACGGTGTCGCAATTCCAAATGAATCCGGAAACCAGTTAGTCGGAATTATCAGGAGCAGTATTGGTAAACCTCTTCAACTTACAATATTGAGGGGTAAAAGTGAGTTTAAAACTGTTGCCACTCCTATTAGCGTGCCCACTCAGGAAATAGTTAAAGGCAAGGTAGTTACAGTGCAGGAAGGTAGACTGGGTTTTATGCCTGAGCTGGATGGAACGTGCGTAAGAGTAAGTGTTATGCACTCCATCAAACGTGGGCTTGGCATGATGCGTAATATATTTACTTCCATTGAATCCATTGTTGCAAAGCATGGAATTGGAGATGTGGTTGGTGGACCGGTAGCCATTGCGGATGCTATTCATCAACAGCAGAGTGAGGGTGGTGCAGCACTTATGTTTATTGCAGCTGAACTAAGTGTCAGCTTGGGTATCATGAACCTCCTTCCAATTCCTATTCTTGATGGTGGCCACCTCATGCTAATAAGCTGGGAAGCTCTGAGAAAGAAACGCCTCACATCCATGGAGCTGTATCGGGCGCAGATTGTAGGGCTTTCTGTCATTATGACTCTGGTAGTACTTGTTATGGGGCATGATGTGTTCAGGATATTCCGCCACTAATACTAATTGATGTATTGTGCTTGCTTAGCTCCAGCTCTCTCTTGCAGAGAGCTGGAGCTTTTTTAATGCCCTATCATAAAAAGCATGTTACTCGTGCTGAACTACGTGTTTTTTGAGTTAAGTCCAAAAGGTTGGTATAAATTCAAAAACTCAGATAATGCTATATGGTTCAACTGCTAAACGGCTAGAATGAACTAAATGGCACTGATTTGCGCTCTAAGTTGTGTTGTTTCATTGCGCTGATATGAAATAGCAAGGTTAGATGATACGTCGGGCAGTACTATATATGCAAAACTGCTTCCCTGCTGAGGATGAACGCTTTCTGAGTTAAGTGCGCAAAATTCCTCCTATCCCTGAATAATTAGCTATCCAGGGTTACCCATTCCATCTTTCTACTTGTAATAACTCTTCAGCATAGTTTCGTCCCGCATTCACGCCAATCCCTGTCCTGCTTTAAACTATGGATTAAATTCATCCGCATATGCTCCTTCCTCCCTCTATAAAGAAATTTTAGAACGCTGCTAGAAATGAGAAATGGATGTTAGTTAGATATTGTGTAACACCAATTCAGAAGCTGGCGAAACGCAATATTCGGCACAACGTTATGCATTATGGGTGCAGATAATGCTGTTATTCAGTCCCTAGCAGGATTGAGAAGGAGAAGTTAATGAAAATAGATTTTTGTAGATGTGCACTAATGCTCTGTCCTCTTCTTGTGATTTCAGGATGTTCTAAAAGAGGAATAAAAACAGCAGAGCATCCCTCGCCCGGTCAGCTCTATATTGTTGCCCTAGACCGGTCTGCTTCCACCAATCCAATGCGCAGTATTCAGCTCTCTCAGTTGAATCAAATTGTTTTACAGTCAATGCTAACAGATTCAAAAATGGAGTTTTGGACTTTCGATAGACGGCCATTGTGTCAATGGGGACCAGATGTTCCTTCATCACCGAACAGCCTGGATGTTATTGAAAATAAAACGATAACACTTTCCAATTCTGAGTTGAGACATATTACCCGACCAGCGCTGCTTCTTGAAGATGTGGCAAACAGCTCAGCGTTTCAAAATAGCAGACATGTGACGCTGGTCATACTGACGGATGGTGACTCGGAAGGTCCAAACGATGGTCCACTCTTCACAAAAGAAGCAGCAATTCTGTCGAAGCATCCTGGTTTTCGGATTGCACTACTTGATATCAACCCAGAGAATCGAACAAGATGGCAGACAGCTTTTAACTCGGTGCCTCCAGCAGATTTTATGCTGAACGGCGATACTCAGGGCACACAGGGATTAAACACATTTTTGAACATTACTAGTAACTGAAAGGAGTAAGAAAATGGATACGAACAATAATGGTAAAAGTGATACACCCGATATTTCTCGTTCAGAACCGTTGAACGCTAGCCAGATAGAGGATAAAGGACGCGTTGTGGTAGGAGTAAATGGGCACAACAATGCAAAATTCAACAGAAATGATATTAAATCGTCTGCGCCAATATCCACACCCGGTGAGTTGCAGCAGGTTGAACTCAAAGATGTTACGCTAGCTCCTCACCATGCCGCAAATCAGATTGTACCTGCCACAACTGTAAGCTGGTCTGAAAGACAACGACAGCTAAGAAAATCTTCTCTGGGAGATAGTTTTAACCCTGGCTATTTTAGAATTTCTAACTATCCGGTGCTAGATGAGAAGTGCAA
>JAJZFJ010000262.1 GCA_021805395.1 bacterium | reverse complement strand
CCCGCTTGTGCTCCAGCTGCTACCTGTCAAATCGCTGGCTTCCTTGACCATCTCACCAGCTCCACAGGCTATTCCGCAGGGGTATCAGGTCCACAGCTTGCTGTCTGTCACCTGCATCCCTCCCGGCTGCTGCCACAAACTCCATGGACAGTGCGTATGCCCACTGGCAGCAAGGCGCACATGCCCTTATGCCTATGCGTTAACCGGTTACGTAACAGGCACGGTTACGAGTGAACGGACCCGAATACATTATTGCATAACCACTTAGCTTTTGGCACCACACCTTGCAGTTGCTGTGAGCGAAGGTTAGGTGTGAGCCAGGCAGAGCGGCTGGCAACTCCTGCACTTCCATTGCATAAGTAGTGAAGCCTTCCGATAAACCAGCCTATGAGGCACTTTTTGACGCTCACAATCAAAATAGATATTCTGCAGATGTGTGATTTCTAAATTTGATATTCTTTTAGTACAGATTTTCCTATACCATTAAGCACCTTAAACTCAATTAAATAGTTGTTTTGATGGATACTCAATAATTGATGTGCATTGAAAGTTTTAAATGAATGCATAACGGAATATTTACCATTCGGAGTTATACGGTAAATGTTCCCAAAATTAGCCCGTCCCCCATACGTAGTACTGCCATAAAGAATTTTGTTTTCACCAATTACAATCCCTGTTGGAATGAGACCATCAGTGCCATTGAATTTATGAATAATATGATAAGACCCATTATCACTTATACTAAAGACAACATTACCAAAATTAGGCATTGGATATTTTAAGATCGGCTTATTTTTCTTATCCATATTAAAGCCATAGATCCCAGTTGTCGTTCCATATAAATGATCATGTAGACCCGCAACCAGACTAAGCGGCAACGCACCATGTATTCCATCAAAGTCATGAAGAATATGATATGTACCGTTCAAAGTGATGGTAAAGATTACGCCATCGTTGTATTTGCCACCCCGATATGTGCAACCATAGAGTGTACCATTAACGTTTTGGATTAGATCACTTGGCAATGCCCCATCATTTCCTCCGAAGGAATGAATCACATTATATTTTCCGTTTGTTATTGAAAATACTACACCTTTGTTATTTAAGCCTCCAAACAAAGTTATTCCTACTATCTCACCTGTTTTAGTTACAACAAGTGATGTAGGCTCAGTACCATCTTTACCAGAGAAGTGATGAATAAGATGTAACGAATGTCCTAGCTGATACGAGTATATAATTCCATGATTGGATCTATCAGGATTATATGTGAGTATATATACTTTATTTTTGTTCGCTTGAAAGATACTTGTCGGATGAAACGTACTGTTAGTTTTGAAAGATTCTTTTTTCAAAAGCTTGCCATCTGAGCCAATTAAATCCACAGACCAGAAGTGTGTTCTTTTACTCTTCTGAAGTATAACCATCTCGTCATTTAAAATACCAATCTGACTCTCTGGTTTTAGAGACTTTGAGTATATCTGTTTCAAATATGATGGTTTCTGCTTGGACTCTGCTGCTGCATGCAGACACAGACATCCCAATATGGCAATTATTATCAACCATTTATTATTTGCTATCATTACCTTCTCCTTTCGAAATAAAAAAGTAATCTCAATTGATTATTTAAAAAGTGCTAACTAAACCAGGAGTACATCCACCTAATGTATAAGGGGAATCAATTGTTGGATGTTTAGGACATTTGGCATTGCCTCTTCGTGAGACTAATGTACAGCCCCAATAACGACAATGTGGAAATATCCAAGGAGGATTAAAAATGTTTCCAGGACTGTATGCACCAAATTTACATTTATATTTGCAATTTAGTGGCCATGGTGGAGGAGGAATCTTCTTTGTTTTTAAACAGGAATGACTTTCTATAGTTGCAGAGGATGTTATATTTAAAGCTCTAGCCTGCAATGTGATGTCTCCACCATTTGGCTCCGACTGCATATCCAATTCTAGCATTGTAACAATACAAGTAGCTATCTGCCTACTTAGAATTTGGCCATTCTGATCTACATATTGTGGGACAGCAAAGGCATCACTCAAATTGTTTTGAAGTAGACCACCAATAGCATTTGTGAGAACTCCGCATACCCCAACCATATCCACATGATGGTACTCATCATCGGTGCTGCTCTTGCGGCGTATCAGGAGGCTGCTACAACCACCCCCAGCTCTAAGATACTGCCCGCTTGTGCTCCAGCTGCTGCCAGTCAGGTCGCTGGTCTCCTCGATCATCTCACCAGCTCCACAGGCTACACCACAAGGGTACCAGGTCCATAGATCGTTGGCGATATCCTTGCTCCATCGGCGGTTGCCATCGGCACCATAAGCATACTGGTACGCCTGTGTGCCACTGTGCGAGATAACGAGCAATTGCGCCTCCTCGTTGTACGTGAACTCACGGGTATAACCAACTCCTGGCATGGTTGCCAGTGTACCGTCTGCATTCCAGGTGTAGATCTCCGTGAGACCTGTGGCACTGTCGATACACTGATCCAATCGTCCTGATCCATCATAGCTATAGGTTCCGTTATGGACTGTTACGCCATTCGTGATGACATCGGCAGTTTTGCGGTTGCTGTCGCTCCAGTAGGTGTATGCACCGCTATAGGGCCGCTGGCCTGTACGGACTTCGTTGAGCAGGTTACCTGCTGGGTCATAGCTATAGGTGGTGACGTCGCCGCTAGGGCTTTCGGTCACTTTGGAGAGCTGACCGTTATTGAGGTAGGTGGCAGCGTAGCCAACAATGAGTGTGCCGTTTGCTGTATTGGTATGAGTGAGGTTGGTTACTCTGCCAGCGGCATCGTAGGTATATGCCACCTGTACTCCATTTGGATAGAGGCACGTCGCTAGCTGTCCATCTGCAGTATAGGTGAGTGTGGCTGTTCCGTTATCCGTGCTGTCCACCACCTGGGTCAACTGGTAGTTCGTATTAAAGCTGTTGGTAATTTTTCTGCCGGTTACATCTGTCTGCCAGAGCAGGTTACCTACGCCATCCCAGTTTGCCTGGGTATTACCTCGTGGGTCGGTTGCTGAGATCTTCCTGCCGTTCGCGTCATAGGTCCAGGTACGTACACCTGTTGTATCGCTGGACTGGACAAGATGTCCTTCAAGATCGTAGCTATAGCTCATTCCCGGGTTGCCAGTTGTGGGATAGGCAACTGCAGTCGTTCTTCCCCATGCATCCAGTGTGTAGTTGGTGATCCAGCCGAGTGCACTTTTGCGCTGTGTGAGGTTACTGGCTAAATCGTATGTGAAGCTAGTGGCATTACCCAAAGGATCCAGGGTATGTATGTTATTTCCATACTGATCATATGTGTAACTTGTGATCCTGCCAAGAGGGTCTGTTGTCGCTGATAAGCTGCCATCGGAGTTGTGAGCAAAACTGGTGGTTTCACCATTCGGGTTTGTAATACCAACTACATTGCCTTTGCTATCCAGTGAGGATGTGGTTTTGTTCCCAATTGCATCTGTGGTAGATGTTTTAACGGAGTTCACACCGTATGTGTGTGTCGTCTGATTGCCTAGCGGGTCTTGTGAGATGAGGTTATTCCCAATCGAATCATATGTGAACTGGGATACATGCCCTAATGGTGTTGTTGTAGAGATCTTGTTGTTATAGCTGTCATAGGAGGTTTTGTACGTATTGCCCAAAGGGGTTGTTGTACTGATATGTCTTCCTAGACTATCTAATCCATAAGATGTGGTATTGCCATTCATATCTGTCCATGCAACATACTTGGTACTGCTAATTATGCCAGTCATCGCAGTAGATGGCCCGGTCTTCGGTTGAGCAAGATAGGCGAAGTTCGTACTGCCACCATTTCCTAAGGGATCGGTAGTTCCCTGAATATTGCCAGAGCTGTCAAATGTATACTGCCATGTATTGCCTAACCTGTCTGTAATCTGGTTCACGTGCCCGTTGGTATCATATCCGATGACTCTGGCAGGGTTCTGACCGTTGATTGCAGGATCGTGGATTGCAGTTCCCAGATTGCT
>JAJZFJ010000179.1 GCA_021805395.1 bacterium | reverse complement strand
CTTTTCATCTTCACTCACTACCGGAACTGCTAGCAGATTATAGCGTCCAATCACCTGTGCGACCTGATCAGCATGGTCATCAACATAGACATGAATTACATTGTGTACCATGATGTCGGCAACCCTGGTACTGGGAGGAGAGATTATTAGATCACGAAGAGAAAGAACTCCTACCAGTTGATCTTCTTCATCTACGACATAAAGATAGTAAATCGTCTCGGCTTTGGGGCTTAATTCCCGAAGAATTGCAATTGTCTGTTCACAGGTGTTCTCTTTGGGAATAACTATCACTTCAGTTGTCATTAAGCCGCCAGCAGTGTCTTCATCATAAGCCAACAGCTCCTTTACATCTCTAGCCTCATCTGGCTCCATTTGCAGAAGGAGCTCGTCGGATCTGGAATCTGGCAGATCATCCAGCAGATCAGCAGCTTCATCAGGCTCCATCTCCTCCAGGATATCTGTTGCACGCTCATCATCCAGCTGCTGCATAATCTGCACCTGGGTATCTGGGTCTGCCTCAGCCATCGCATCCGCTGCCGTTTCGGTATCCAGGCTGCCTATCACTTCGGCACCCTGCTGCGGACTTAACTGCTCCATGATGTCTGCGATATCTGCTGGGTGTAACTGAGCGATTTTGTCATGTGAGACCTTTAGCTTCAGGCCGCCGCTTGCAGTGCCCGCCTCTAGAGTCTGTACATCGTCCCACGCTATCAGGTTGGAGCGCAAAGGCTTGCCAATCGACTTGAAGATGCTCTCGAGTACCTTGCTGATCCATCCCAATCGGCGCAGTGTGGCTCGCAGGCTAGCGTCAACTCCCACCACACGGTACAGCCCGGCAGATTCAGCGAGTCGTACATCGCTTACTCTCACCACCCTTGAGCCAAGAACATCCACGATCTGTTTGTCAAGTACATCGCGTCTCAATCGAATATCCGTGTCTTGGGGAGAGTAACGGGGGATATTCGAGAAAGGCTGCGTGAGGTGCAGATCGCCCTGGATTGATCCGGTACCCAACAAGCCATCAGGGTCGGGGCTAAAGCTTAGAAGATCATATGAGATTACAACATCTTCGCTGTTTTTACGAATAATGATTGCCCTTAAAACTGGCAGCCTGCCACCTGTAGTTGCGATAGCATCCACTACTTTCCCTACTATTTTGCCATCTGTATCCAGAACGCATTTATTCAAAATCTGGGTTAGATATTTCATGCAGGTAATCCGGTTTCAACTGGGGATTTTGTTGCAAGCATCTCAGAAGCATGCATCAGCACAGCTTCTGTAGGTTCAAGCCCTCCAATCATGCGTGCAACTTCCAGTACTCTCTCATCTTCGGTCAGTCGAACAACATCAACAAGTGTTCTGGAACCCTCCACACGTTTCTCAATCAGAAAATGATGTTTAGCTCTGCTTGCTATCTGTGCAAGGTGGGTAATACAGAGAATTTGCACATTGCTAGCCAGATTCTCCATTTTCTGAGCAATCTTGAAGGCTGTCCTGCCTCCAACTCCCACATCAATCTCGTCGAAAACCATTGTTGGAAGAGCCTCCTGACGGGATAGTGCGGATTTGATTGCCAGCATTACTCGAGAGATCTCTCCACCGGAAGCCACCTTAACCAGTGGATGAACGACCTCACCCGGATTCGCCGCAATTAAAAACTCAACACGATCCTTACCCATCCCAGAGATGGCAGCATCTTCAATCTGCACCTCAAAACGTGCTTTCTCCAATGCCAGATCTTTCAATTCGGTAAGTGTGCTGTTCTGGAATGCAGCAGCAGCAGTTTGGCGCAGAAGAGTGAGTTTATTGCATAGTTGCACCAGCTCTGCCTCCGCTTTGGAAAGCATCGAGACGATCTCATCGCTCCTTTCTTCGCTGTGTGACAGATCATCAAGCTTTTTGCTTATTTCCTGCTCGTATGCAAGCACATCTTCTAATGTATCCCCATACTTTCTTCTAAGTGAACGCAATAGCTCAATGCGTTCTTCCATCTCAGTCTGCTGCTCAGGACTAAACTCTATACTGTCGACGTAACGTGACAGATCCCTGGTGACTTCCATTAATTCATAGGAAGTGTTTTTGATGACATCCAGTTGTGGCTGCAGGTTAGGATCAACTTCAGCGGCATCGCCAAGCAGCTTCTCGCTTGCAGCCAGTGAGAGCATTATCCCGGCCTTCTCATCCTCAAGTGCATCCAGAACGCCCTGTACAGACTGCAGGAGTTTTTGTCCATTCGCAACTCGTCTGTATTCGCTTTCCAGTGTCTCTTCATCACCAGGCTGAAAACCAGCCTCCCGAATCTCTTTGACCTGATATCCGTAAAGATCGATCATTCTTGCACGCTCTCGTGCATCGGTCTGGAGTGAGTCTCTCTCATGCTGCAGGTCTCTCACACGTTTGTATACATCGGAGACTTGCTTTCTAAGTTGGGTTATCTCTGCCCCACCCCAGGAGTCAAGCAGCTGGATATGGCGTGACTGTGACAGGAGCGACTGATGCTCATGCTGACCATGCAGATCAACAAGCTCATCACCAACCTGTTTCAACTGAGCGACGGTGACTGGGCGCCCGCAGATTCTGCATACAGACTTTCCAGATGCAGTCACTTCCCGGGAGAGAATGAGGCCGTCCGATATGTCCAGCCCCATCTCTTCAGCAAGTTGTTGAATAATAGGTGCTTCGTCCGTTTCGAACAGAGCATCCACGGATGCTTTCTCTGCACCCTGTCTAACTACTTCCACCCCTCCCCTTCCACCAAGTACAAGGTTTAGAGCTCCCATAATTACGGATTTTCCTGCGCCAGTTTCTCCGGTGATTACATTAAACCCGGAACCAAATTCGAGATCCAGCTTCTCGATGATTGCGAAATTTCGCACAGTGAGCCTGCTGAGCAAATGAGTGCCCCCTGACCTATCTCTTATTCTGTTTGTAGTGGTTTATTAAGCCGTTTGTACTGGAATCATGTGAATGAACCAGATCCGTCTGCTCAAGCTCAGGAAGGATGGCTTTTGCTAACTGCTTCCCTAACTCTACTCCCCACTGATCAAATGAGTTGATGTTCCAGATAATCCCCTGCGTGAAGATCTTGTGCTCATACATTGCAATAAGAGAGCCTAGCGAGCGTGGAGTAATTTTCTGAAGCATGATGGAATTTGTAGGTCGATTACCTGTAAAAATTTTATGTGGAACCAGAGCTTCCAGCTGCTCACCCGAAAGTCCCTGAGCTATCAGTTCTTTTCTAACTTCCTGCTCATCTTTCCCTTTCATCAGTGCTTCTGTCTGAGCGAAGAAGTTGGATAGAAGAATAGGATGATGCTCTCCAACAGGATTGTGCGTTTCTATTGGAGCAATAAAATCACATGGGATGAGTTTTGTGCCCTGATGAATAAGCTGGTAGAAGGCATGCTGCCCATTGGTACCTGGCTCTCCCCAAATTACTGGCCCAGTAGTCATGTGCACTCTCTCACCCGAACGATCCACACCTTTTCCATTACTCTCCATGTCACCTTGCTGAAAATAAGCAGGGAATCGGTGCAGATACTGGTCATAAGGCAGGATGGCAAGCGTCTGGGCATCGAAGAAGTTGTTGTACCATATTCCCAGCAGTGCCATGATAACAGGGATATTCTCTTCAAACGGAGCAGTTCTAAAGTGCTCATCCATTTCAAATGCACCTGTTAACAGCTCTTCAAAGTTGTCCATGCCAATAAACAGGGCAATCGATAGTCCGATGGCTGACCAGAGTGAGTATCGGCCGCCAACCCAGTCCCAGAACTCGAACATGTTTGATGGGTCGATGCCAAATCTTTTAACCTCAGCTTCATTTGTAGAGAGTGCCACAAAATGCTTTGCAACCGCAGTGGCGTCGGGAGCAGACTTCAACAGCCACTCCCTTGCGGTGCTGGCATTCACCATTGTCTCCTGCGTTGTGAATGTTTTGGATGCAACCAGGAACAGCGTAGTCTCAGGATTCAGCGGCTTCAGAGTTTCGACCATCTGAGTACCATCGATATTGGAAACAAAATGGACACGAAGGTCTGCACGACTGTATGGCTTTAATGCCTCTGTGACCATAACCGGTCCTAAATCAGAGCCGCCAATTCCAATGTTGACAATATCCTGGATAGCTTTGCCTGAATAACCCTTCCACTCGCCGCTCCGAACGGCATTACTAAATACCCGCATGTGCTCCAGAACGGCATTAACCTGCGGCATTACATCTACGTTATCGACTAATATAGGTCGATTAATTCTGTTTCGCAGGGCTATATGCAGCACAGCACGATGTTCTGTTATATTGATTTTGTCTCCATTGAACATGCGCTCAATCCAGGCACTCAGCTTCGCTTCATGTGCAAGGGCTAGAAGGAGTTCTTTGGTTTCAGAGGTGATTCTGTTCTTGGAATAGTCGACAAGAATCATATTGAATCTGGTACTGAATCGATTGAATCTATCAGGATCATCTTTGAAGAGATCTCTCATCTGCACATTTTGCATTTCTGTGTGGTGCTGTTGAAGTGCTTCCCACGCTTTAGATCGACTGTTTGTTGCCATATTATTTCTCTCTATATCAGCGTTGACGTTCTGGGCATTCTGCTTTATTAACCCGACTGGTAAGCTTTGGCTCAGATTTTGATGTATCTCATATATAGTTCGTATATCCGGAGGATGTACAAAAAGTTTCTATTTTAATAGATTACCTTTAATCTATTCTCTTCTAGTGTTCTCGTTTGCAGATACATTCTTTTTATAGACTATGTTTCTATCTTTTCAGATATAATGGTTATGTTATTATATCACTTACAGGTTAAACCATGTTTATCATCTCCTTACCCACAGATATCTTCACCTATCCAGATGTATCTCTACCAGATATGTGGACAGTAGAACAGAGACTTTCAAAACCCTCTCTAACTTCCGATGAAGTAGCTGGATTAGTTATGTCTGCCATGAATACGCTTCTGGAACTTAAGAAGCCTCAACCTGGTTCCAGAGTTGCTATTGGAGTGGGCAGCCGTGGATTGTGCAATCTATCATTGGTTGTTCAAGAGGTAATTTCAAGCCTTAAGATGCTGGGGTGCCATCCTTTCATTGTGCCTGCCATGGGTAGCCATGGTGGAGCAACCGCTGAAGGCCAGCTGGAAATTCTGGAAGAGTACGGAATTACAGAAGCAGCTTTGGGTGTACCTGTGCTGGCAACGATGGAAGTGGTTACTGTAGGTAGGCTGGAAGGTAACGACTGCGGTGAGTACGAGGGGTTTGAGGTTTACTGTGATAAATATGCCTTTGAAGCCGACCATATTCTGCTGATTAACAGAATAAAGCCTCACACAGATTTCACTGGGCAGATAGAGAGCGGCATAGGCAAAATGTCGGCAATTGGGCTGGGTAAGCGGCATGGTGCCGATGCCATTCACCGCCATGGGGCTGTGGGGCTGGCGAATCTCATTCCTCGTATAGCCCGTTACCAGGCTAGCCACTTACCCTTACTGGGAGGCATTGCACTTATAGAAAACGAGAGCTGCCAAACTTGTGAGATACACCCACTAACTCCTGAGCAGATAGGGCGAGAACCGGAAACTGAACTACTGAAGCATGCATCCAGTCTCACCCCAAAACTCCCTTTTGACCAGATAGATGTACTGATTGTGGATGAAATGGGAAAAGAGATCAGTGGATCTGGCATGGATACTCATGTCCTTGGAAGACTGCATATGCCATCTCTGCCTGAGAATATCTGGGGTGGTCCAGAAATTCGTGTTGTGGCTGTGCTTGATCTCACTGAGGCATCTCATGGTAATGCCACAGCACTGGGTTTAGCAAATATTACTACCGAGAAACTGATCTCTAAAGTAGACTTTGAGAAAACCCTGATTAATTTAAGAACAAGTGGTGAAGGCTCCATCTTACGTTCCTCACTGCCATTAATTCTGCCAACTGAAGATGACTGTGTGAAAACTGCAATTGCGACATGCGGCAGATTTAATGAGAAAGATGTGAGAGTTGTAAGGATACGAAATACAGCACGGCTATCCACCATTGAGATAAGCGAGGCGCTGTTATCGGAAGCCAGACAAAACCCTTCTCTTGTGGTTTCAGAGTCCTGCCATAAACTGAATGTACAAACAAAACTCGATCCGGTCGGTCAGTAAAAACCAGGGATTTTTAACAGAAAATCAACCAATAGAGTGTCAAATCAGACCTTGAAGTATGACAACCTCTACAGAAATTGAATCTGTCTGCATTGTACAGTTTAAGTTGACACTATCAAAACTTCAGCAATACTTTAATAAATCGTCATGCCCTTTCGAGTGATTTCGTAATTTTCGTGTGATTTCGGATCAATAACTCTGCATACGGGTATCCATTGCTAAGAATGGTTAATTTGTGGGGTACAAAAATATGTATATCCAATGCAAAACGCATGAAAGCACACCTTACTACCCGTGGATATTCAGGTGTAGGGATATGCCTCTAAGCTGATACACGTTCTTTGAATGACTAAAACCAGCATTTAATCCTGCAGCTTACGTATGCTCAGGACGGTAGGCTAGCCAATCCTCCAATGTAGCAACTGATGATGGATTACTTTTGCTTCTGGCTAGAAACCCAACTCCAATGTTTGTCATCGGATCCTGATCCACTGGCTGATATCGTAGATCAACACTCCAACGTACCGTATCAGATCGATTGGGTGTGGACATGTGGATACATCTGTCATTGAACAGAATAGCACCTCCGCGTTTTACAGGAATACTCACAGGTTGTACACGTTTACGAATCTCTTTAAGCTCTCCATCATCAATTTCTGTATAACCCGTGCCTGAATAGGATTCATTATGATAGGAAAGAACTCTGGTATGATGGGTTCTCGGCCATACATGAAGGCATCCATTCACCTCATTCGCATCGACAAAAGGAATCCAAACCGTTATCACCGGATTGGAATTGGCATCTGGCCAGTAGGATTTATCCTGGTGCCACGGTACTGCGCCAGCTGCGACATGGGGTACCTTCGGACGGGTGTTATACACCGGGTTAGCAAATATCTCACAACCTATCAGCGATTCCACTGCATCCAGGATTTTAGGATTGGACAAAAGTATGAAATACCCTGCCCGTCGCTCTCTCCACGATCTTCCATATTTAAGAAAGTCAGCATCGGTTTTTCCTTCAAAGAGTTTGGCAAGCCTCAATTCAAAGGGTGCATCCTCATAGCTCTGTTTCACAAGACCTGCGGCTAATAGATCTTCTGCTATCTCCTGTACCTTGTCGTTCATTGCATTCTGGGCGGGCATCAATTCTGCTTCTTCCAGTAGCCTGTCAATAACAAGATATCCCTCAGTTTGATAATATTCCACTTGATCTTTTGAAAGCGATCCGTCATATGCTGCAGTCATTGTTCATCCTCTTTTCTGCATTTTAGATGGACATCTAATTTGTACGAAGCATATTTTAACATACGATTACAGCTCTTTAGTCTGTGAGTTTTCGCCAACAAGTACCAATATTTTGAAACCGGATGGTGGGAAACCACGTCAATGAAGTATTCTCTAAGATATGTTCCTTTGGAGTGATGAATGAATGTTGCCTCAGTAAGCCATTTAACCGTTAAATACGGCCCTCGAATTGTAATCTCAGACTTATCTCTCACCATTCCGGAGGGCTGTGTGGGGCTGCTGGGTCCGAATGGTGCTGGAAAGACTACCATTATCAAAACCATGCTAGGTTTTGTGAAACCTGCCTCAGGATCCGGCGAGCTGCTAGGTTTGAATGTTGAAAAAGATGGACTGGCGATACGTCAGCTGGTTGGGCTCATGCCGGAAATGGATTGCCATATTCCGGGAATAAATGCAGTAACTTTTGTGGCGTATGCCGGCGAGTTGAATGGTATTCCCGCTGCATACTCTCTCAGCCGTGCACACGAGGTTCTGGAGTATTGTGGATTGGGTGAGGCAAGATACAGGAATGTGGAAACGTATAGTACTGGAATGCTCCAAAAGATAAAATTAGCGCAGGCACTTGTTCATGGTCCCAAACTGCTTTTCCTTGATGAACCTACGAACGGACTGGATCCGGCAGGAAGAGATGAGATGCTTGCACTTATTAAAGACATTTCACATGGAAAAGGCGTGAATGTAATCGTATCGTCCCATCTCCTGCCAGACATTGAGCGTGTATGTGATGAAGTTATTGTTTTAAAAGATGGAGCCGTTGGTGCTCAGGGTTCTATTGCTTCGTTGAAACACCTTGATGGCACACAGGTTGAAGTAGAGCTAAGGGAGGAATCGCAACGTTTTGTTGAGGCAATGGTTAGAAGCGGTGCAAAACAGATGCGCTCAAACTCCACACTTTCCCGGTGGCAGATAGATGGTGAACTGAGTCATGTTGCTGCTATGGTATTCAGTGCAGCAGTGGAGAGCAGAGCTCAGGTGAGGTCTTTACAACAGGCAGAACGCTCAATGGAGGATATCTTTATGAACGCAGTAGAAAAAGAGAGTGCAGCATGACAAATATCCCACCAATCATCAACCCACAATCTGGCTTACCCCCGGTCATTTCACCTCCACCCGTTGCCACAGGCTTCTCTACAACATCACCAATTGCAGATCTTAGTTACAGAACTTACAACGGTCCTGTTCGCAAGCATTTTCTTCGCTGGTGGATAGTCGCTATCTATACATTTCGGCGGGCAAGACGCTCACCCTGGTTCTGGATATTAACTGGGATAAGTGGAATTTCGTATCTGTTCCACATGTTTGCATACTATTTGACCAATAATTTAGCGCAGGCTGGAATGCCCACTGCAGCCATGGGAACAGAAGGCACTGTCCCTGGAACATTTTTCAGTGCTATGGATGGAAATCTCAACTCTTACTGTCTAATGGGTATAGCTCTCCTACTGGGTGCAGGCAGCATTGCGGCAGATAATCGTGCTAATGCACTAATCATCTATCTGTCCCGATCGATCACACGGTCTGATTATCTCCTTGGAAAGTGGTTCGGTCAGTTTCTGGCACTCTATATGGTTGCAACTATCCCCTCACTGCTCATGTTTATAATGTTTGCGTTAGCATACACGAGTCAGGGATTTTTCGTTCACAACCCATGGTTAATTGTCCATATCCTTCTGGCAGCACTAGCTCCTGCTGTTCTCCTCAGTTCACTAGTTACCGGCATCTCAGCATGGTCTAAATCCTCTTTTTCATCAGGAGCAATCTTCTTCAGTCTGTATTTCATTACTGGAGTGCTTGCCAATATAATTGCGTTTGCAATCTATAACCACGCGCCTCAAACTCTGTACTTAGTGAGGCATTTCTCAATAAGCGGAATGATAGATGCAATCAGCCAGCGTATCTTTAACATTCCCCTCAGTAACGGTTTTGGTAGAGGTGGAATGGATGATATCCCGCCTATTTTATTCAGATATACGCTTCCCCCAGTGTTGATACTAAGCCTGTTTTCACTCTTTATGGCTCGGATTCGAATAAAAGCTGTTGAGGTGGTATCTGGATGATAACTTTAGAAAGAGCTTCTAGATGGTATGGCCAGGTGATTGGACTGAATGATGTCACATGCAGTATTGGACCAGGCATAACTGCGCTCCTTGGCCCAAACGGCGCGGGCAAATCATCCATGCTCAAACTCATTACCGGGCAGCTGCGACCTACCACAGGAAAAGTAACCATGTTTGGTCTGGATCCCTTCGCCAATCCAAATGTTTACAACAGAATGGGATACTGCCCCGAGATTGAAAGCGCATATGATGAGGTAACAGGACGCCAGTTTGTCTCACTCATGGCTACATTGGCTGGTTTGAGAGGTGAGACGCACAAAAGAAGCGTAACTAACGCTTTACAGCTTGTGGATATGGAGTCTGCTGCCAACAGGAAGATGGGTGGTTACTCTAAAGGAATGCGGCAGCGAATAAAAGTTGCCCAGGCAATTGTGCACGATCCACAGGTTCTTATTCTGGACGAACCCTTCAATGGTCTCGATCCCGTCTCGAGAAGGGATATGGGACTGGTTCTATCCAATTTGGCGAACCAGGGAAAGTGTGTTCTCCTCTCTAGCCATATTCTTCATGAAGTAGAGCAAATGACATCTACAGTGCTTATGCTTTACAAAGGCAGACTGCTGGCAAGTGGGAACGTTCGAGAGATAAGAGGACTGATCGACCGATTCCCTCACAAAATCTCGGTAGAGAGTGACCGCGTACGCGAGCTGGCGGAACACCTTATCTCGCTTGAAAGTGTAATTGGAGTGAAATTAGACAGCACTAACAGAAGCCGACTGGAAATCGAAACATCAACCCCAGACCGGTTTTACTCCGATTTCCCCGCTATGGTGCTGGAACATAAGTTCCAGATTACTCGGTTCTACTCTCCCGATAACAACCTGGAATCCGTATTCCACTACCTAATACAGGGCTGACTGAATGACTGACTTGATTCTTTATCAATCTGCAATTCGTGACCTCACACGTCCGAAACGTCTTTTCTGGGTCTGTGTACTGATACTTATTGCTCCCGCACTAGCGCTGCTCGTGCGTTTGTCTATTCATAATCACCTTGATATAGCAAGTTTCTATCAACAACTTTGCTCAACCATTGTGTATGGTTTTGTTCTTGTTCTACTTTCTGTTCTATTTGCTACAGGAGCTATAACATCCGAACTGGAACAGAAAACTATTGTGTACCTGTTAACAAGACCTGTAGCCAGATGGCGAATTCTTCTGGCGAAATATCTGGCTGCAGTAACCATTGCGACACTGGCAGCATGGTTGTCTTTAAGTCTTCTTGCAGCTATCACTATCGGAGCACAAGGCTTGGCGGCTGCCCACTTCTGGCTTCAGATGGGCATTATTCCTCTCGGGGTACTGGCATATTCTGGGGTGTTTCTCTTTATAGCCGCACTAACCGGACGAACTCTCGTACCACTGGGAATAGGAATATTCTATGGGTTTTTATGGGAAACAATCGTTCCAGAACTGCCGGGTAATTTTAAGGTGGCCTCATTAATGACCTATTTGCATCTCATGGCAAAAATAAAAACACAGAACCAGGATAGTGGCAGCCTGTTCAGTACGGCCTCCACATTTCATATCACATTAAGCGTAGCCTGGCTGGTCATTCTCCTGACTTTCATTTTATCTCTTATGGCATCACTTATGCTGTTCTCTGTGAAAGAGTATGTTCCACGTGAAGAGACCGCATAAATATCGGCCATAAGACGGACAAAAATCCATTCTAACGTGGAACTTTATAATACTACACTAAAGTAACATTATAATAGTATTATATAAGGAGATTTGCTATATGAGAATGGATAAGCTCACTATTAAAGCCCAGGAAGCTGTGTCGGATGCCCAGCAGAGAGCAACAAATGCCCAAAATGTACAGATAGAAGAAGAGCATCTGCTTGCAGCTTTACTGGGTCAAACCGATGGTATCATTCATCCCCTTTTGCATAAATTAGGCGTTAACAGCCCGCTTCTGGTTCAGCAGATTCAAACATATATAGATCGGTTTCCAAAAGTGTCGGGGTCAGCAGAGCTTGGCACTCGTCTGAGCGCAAAGCTGCAGCAGGCAATACAGACAGCCTTCGATGAAGCTGCACGCATGAAAGATGAGTATGTTTCCACAGAACACCTTTTTCTTGCACTGGTTGGAGATACCCAGGCATCATTCGCTCAACAGCTGAAAGCTCAGGGTATCACAACTCCAAGGGTACTTCAGGCACTTCGTGAGGTAAGGGGTAGTCAGCGGGTAACCGATCAGAACCCTGAAGACAAGTATCAGGCGTTAGAGAGGTATGGCAGAGATCTGACGGAGGCGGCACGGAACCAGAAACTGGATCCTGTGATTGGACGTGATGAAGAGATACGGAGAGTAATCCAGGTACTATCCAGGCGCACAAAAAACAATCCAGTGCTCATAGGTGAGCCAGGCGTTGGTAAAACGGCGATTGTGGAGGGGCTTGCACTCAGAATTATCGAGGGAGATGTGCCTGGCAGCCTGAGAGATAAACGGGTGATTTCACTGGATCTGGGCTCACTCATTGCTGGAGCAAAATACCGCGGTGAGTTCGAAGACAGACTGAAGGCAGTTTTGAAAGATATATCCGATTCTGAAGGAAGCATCATTCTCTTTATCGATGAGATGCATACACTTGTGGGTGCCGGAGCAGCTGATGGTGCTATGGATGCCTCCAACATCATGAAGCCCATGCTTGCAAGGGGTGAACTGCGCTGCGTGGGAGCAACCACACTGGATGAATATCGAAAATACATCGAGAAAGACTCTGCACTGGAGAGAAGATTTCAGCCTGTATATGTGGGAGAGCCAAGTGTGGATGACACAATTGCTATCCTACGCGGGCTGAAAGAAAAGTATGAGGTGCACCACGGTGTGCGAATAACAGACAGCGCTCTGGTGGCAGCAGCCGTGCTCTCCAACCGTTATATTGCTGACAGGTTTCTGCCAGATAAAGCCATCGATCTTGTGGACGAAGCTGCGTCCCGCCTGAGAATAGAGATCGACTCTATGCCTGCAGAGATAGATGCAGTTGAGAGAAGAATTAGACAACTGGAGATTGAAAAAGTAGCATTAAGCAAAGAGACTGACAGTGCCGGCCAGGATAGACTGGCTAAGCTGGAACAGGAGCTGGGAGATCTGCGTGAGGAATCTGGCGCACTAAAAGCACGCTGGGAAAACGAAAAGCGTGTCATTGAGCAGATAGGCGCTACCAAACAGGAGATAGAACAGGCAAGGCTGTCCGCTGAGGCTGCTGAGCGTGAAGGTGATCTCGCGAAGGCAGCCGAGCTGAGATACGGTACCATGCACGCCCTGCAGCGCCGGCTGGATGAGCAGCAGAAAGCTCTTGTCGATGTTCAGGGTGAAGGCCAGCCTCTGTTGCAGGAGGAGGTGTCGGCTGACGACATCGCAGAGATTGTAGGAAAGTGGACGGGAATTCCAGTCAGCCGTCTTCTGGAAGGAGAGATGCAGAAACTTATCCAGATGGAAGAGAGACTGCATGCCCGTGTGATAGGACAGGATGAGGCTATCAGAGCGGTCTCGGATGCTGTACGCAGATCACGATCAGGGCTTTCAGACCCGAACAGGCCAATAGGATCATTCATCTTCCTTGGACCGACAGGAGTTGGCAAAACTGAGCTTGCACGCGCACTTGCCGAGTTCCTATTCGATGATGAGCACTCAATGGTGCGAATTGACATGAGTGAATACATGGAAAAACACACCGTAGCTAGACTGCTGGGAGCACCTCCTGGATATGTGGGATACGATGAGGGTGGTCAGCTGACAGAGGCGGTGAGAAGACGTCCATACTGCGTGTTACTGTTCGATGAGATTGAAAAGGCTCACCCAGATGTCTTCAACGTTCTGCTCCAGTTACTGGATGATGGTCGCCTGACGGATGGTCAGGGCCGTACTGTGGATTTTCGCAATACAGTAGTGATAATGACCAGCAATATAGGAAGCAGCATCATACAGGATATGAGTATTTCAGACCCTGGCAAGATGCGGCAGCGAGTGATGGAGATGGTACAATCGCACTTCAGGCCTGAATTCCTGAACAGAATAGACGAGATTATACTCTTCCATGGTCTATCGATTGAGGAGATTGAAAAGGTTGTGGATATTCAGCTGGAACAGCTGCGAAAGCGGCTGGCTGAAAAAAATCTGACGCTTGTTCTAACGGAGGCTGCTGCAAAATCGATTGCTATGGCTGGTTTCGATCCCGTGTATGGTGCCCGTCCGCTGAAAAGAGCAATCCAAAGACAGGTAACAGATCCTCTTGCAAAACAGCTGTTGACCGGTGCTTACCACGAAGGAGACACCATAGAAGTAGATGCAGACTCTGAAGGTCTACTTACGTTCCACACACTCCACACGACCGTCGGTGCATAAGATGCACTGGAAATCTGGTTAGCGTCGGAACGAAGGTTCCATTTGGAGCAGAGAGCATATCAAACAGCCTCTCTGCTCCCATTCTACCCAACCCCATCCAGTCGAGATGAACTGTACTCAATCCCGGGAACACGATTGAGGCAGCTTCCACATCGTCAAATCCCATGAGGCTCACCTCTTCAGGCACGCTCACCCCAGCTTCCAGCAGCACATTAAGCATTCCCAGGGCAAGTGCATCACAGGCAGCCAGCACAGCAGTTGGCCGCTCTCCCCGCATCGCAAGAAACTGCCGTCCAACCTGGTGGCCGCCCGAGAAAGTGGGCATGGTCTCCCACGTCCACTCCTGTCTTATCTGTAAGCCACACGCATTCATAATCTTCCAGTATGCCCGCCACCGCTCCTCAAAATCCTGGTTGGAAGCTCTTCCACGCACGAAGCCGATTTTGGTATGCCCCAGGTCTCTGAGATTCTGAATGGCAAGCTTAATCCCTGTCACGTTGTCAAAATCGACTACACTAAAACCAGCCTCCACTAGCAGATCTCGCGCCATTTCTGGATTCACGCATATCACTGGTATCGATGCTTCCCGAGCTGTTTGTAGAACAGACAGATCGGAAACGCCCATCAATATCACGCCATCCACATTTCTTTCGTACAGATTTCTCAGGGAGATTTCTTTCTGCTCATCCTCTCGAGAGACCAGAAGAAGCTGGTACGAATGCTCCCTGCAAACCTCTGATACTGCACTCCAAACAGCCATGTGGTGCCATGGCATGTGAAAAGGCAGCCGGCCAATGGAGTGTGATTGAAGCTCTATGGTGTGCGTTCTGCCCGTGGCGAGAGAACGTGCAGGGCCGTGAGGACGATAGCCCATCTCGGCGGCAGCTTTCACAATGCGCTCCCGGGTCTCTTCACCAGCCCTGGCAGACCCGTGCCCTGCAAGGACCGTTGCCACCACCTGACGTGACACACCCACCGCTTCCGCAATATCACGCAAGGTAACCGATCTTTTGCCTACCCTGTCTGTCACGGCATTCTCCCTTTAGATTTAAGGATATTCATATCTATAGAATACCTTGCTTCATTAAACCGAACCAAACAGCCCCCCCTCTCAGGGCAGACAAATTCTGTCTAATACGCCTTAGCTGCTTCGGCTGGCCCGTCTATGAGTGTTCCTATATCTATATTCCGCATAGATATGTAGATTAACATGCTTATCATCCGTCGAGTTTGAACGTTATAACCTTAGAATATCATTCGAGCAGAGATGCGTTTTACCATGAGGTAAGATAGTAGACAGACATGCATTCTGATAAGGAGTTAAAATGAGTAGCCGAGACCAGGCAACGCTGTTAATTAAAGGTGGTATGGTTTTTGATGGTCATGGAAATGACCCTGTGAGAGCAGACATTGCGATTAGTGAAGATAGAGTAACAACAGTTGGTGACCTATCACACATGGAGGCATTATCCACAATTGATGCCACCGGAATGCATGTTGCACCCGGTTTCATAGATATTCATACTCACTCCGATATTTCAATCAAGTTTCATGCAGCCCAACACAGCGCAATTGGGATGGGTGTGACAACTCAGGTTGTTGGCAATTGTGGTCTCGCTCCTGGTTTCGCGAATGATTCAGACGTATTTGCATTCGAAAAGCGATGGCTGGTTCCACATGGAGAGACAATCAACTGGAACAGCTTCGCCCAGCATCTACAGCAGGTGGAAGATGGAGGTGTGGGTACAAACTACGTTCCACTTGCAGGACATGGCACTCTGCGAAAACGGGTTATTGGGATGGAAAACCGCAAACCAGATGCAGCTGAAATGCAGCAGATGTGCAGCATTCTGGAAGGCGCAATGCTCGCCGGAGCATGGGGGTTGTCATCTGGCCTGGAGTATCTCCCTGGAGGATATGCGGATGTGGATGAGTTAACCATACTCTGTAAGGTTGCAGCAAGCAATGGAGGGCTGTATGCCACACATCTCCGTAACGAGGGAGATACTTTAGTGGAATCGGTTGAGGAGGCCGTGGAGGTAGCACGGGGAGCAAATATCCCACTCCAACTCTCACATCACAAAGCAGAGGGCACTAATAACTGGGGCAAAACCATTGCCACTTTGAAGTTGATTGAACGGTGCCGTGAAGAGGGGCTTGATGTTCAGACAGATCAGTATCCGTACAACGCTTTTATGACAGGACTGTCTGTGCAGGTTCTTCCCTTCAGGGCGCAGAGTGCCAGCCCTACAGATTTAAGAGCGATGCTAACAGATCCATTGCTAAGAAGTGAACTCAAAAAAGAGATACTCATGGTGCACCCTGAATGGGCAGACGGGTCACTTCATGGTCCCTGGAGCCTTCTGCAAATAGGAGTATGTCGAA
>JAJZFJ010000070.1 GCA_021805395.1 bacterium | reverse complement strand
GTAGGCTGTTCATGAGTAGGAGAGATAGAATCCACTACTTCCATCCCTATCTTCTGAGCTTCTTGAATAAACGCCCTGTTTCGACGTTCCGAGGAGACCATGTGGCCACTGCTGGACCTGAAAAGTGATTTCTTGACTCCTTTCTCATTTAGATATTGAGCTATCAGTCGCATGCCATCTTCGTCATCTGCCACCACACTGGGAATGCCAGGCAGTGCATCCACAATCCCTACTACAGGGAGGGAAGATCTTGCTAATCTTTCTACAAGGGGATCTCCAGATGGTGCATAGAGAATTAATCCATCCACCAAACCTTTTGCAAGTTCGTTGTAAACCTCTTCCACACTTCTACCTGCAAATAGTCCATGGAGCAAAAGATCTTTGCCATGAAGATCGCAACCTCTATGTAACCCTCCCACTATGCGGGATGTGAAAGCCATTTCAGGATTCATGTATCCATGTACCGAATAGAGTCCGATCACATTCGTTTTTTTTCGACGTAACGATTGCGCTATGCTGTTAGGTCTGTAATTCAACAGAGTAGCTGCTTCCAGTATGCGGGTACGGGTGGCCTCGGACACACGGACATTACTATTGATGTTCTTTGACATTACTGCAGATACGGTTGCTGTGCTAACACCTACATGAATGGCAATATCTTTAATTGTTGAGTTACGCATACTCTGGATGGACTCCTCGACATATTGCATATATTGTTTGAATTCATGCTAATGATTAATCGTGTAATCTACTCTCTATTATACACGGTTAGTCTTGTATGTCAAGCATTCTGACAGTAGAGTTTTATAATTTGACTCTCAAACATACATTCCAGGCAGAATACTGATCTCAAGATAGTGAAGAGAACTGGCAATAATCCCGGTTGCACTTCAATTGATTACGCAAGTCATATAACTCATCTCGCACAGGATGACTGAGGTTCTTAGTCCAAATGTATCAAAAAAGAATTCGCATAGGGGAGCTGATGGTTGCTCACAGGTTAATCACCCGCGAGCAGTTAGAGCACGCTCTTGAACAGCAAAAACTATACCCCCGTCCATTAGGACAAGTCCTTATAGATCAGAGGCTAATTAGCGAAGAGCAGCTTTTAACTGTCTGTGCCCTTCAGAAAGGTGTGAGTGCTTGGCATCTGCAGAATCAGCCGCCAGCACCTGAGGCTTTAGAGCTTATTCCAGCCCATATATGCAATCAGCACTCCATTATTCCAGCGGCTATAAAAGCTGGCAGATTGCTGTTGTGTATGGTAGATACAGACAACGTAGATGTTGTGGATATGGTTCGGAACCTCACCAGAATGAGGGTTGAGCCTGTGTTAGCAACAGAAGACCGTATCAGGCAGGTTTTGGAACAGATGCGGGGAAACAACAGTGTAGCTCTGCAAAGACTTGTTACTGATGCAATTGGTAACATGCAGGGTGAAGCTGAGCAGAGTTCCAGACAGGAGAATCTTAGAAGAGAGGCAGAAGCGGGGCCAGTCGTTAATATCGTGAACCAGATTCTGCTGGATGCGGTTAGAATACATGCAAGTGACATACATATTGAACCCAGGAAGAACAGTGTTGAGGTTCGCTTCAGGGTAGATGGAGATCTTAGGGTAGTCCATACAATACCAGGTCTGCTTCAGAATGGTCTCATTGCCCGTATGAAGATTATGGCGGAACTGGATATTGTTGAATACCGGGTGCCACAGGATGGACGCCTGAGCGTGGTTGTGGATGGTAGAGAAATAGATATGAGAGTATCTGTTCTTCCATCACACCATGGACAGAGAATAGTTCTTAGAATTCTCGATAAAACCGCCACGTTAAGGACACTTGACCAGCTGGGATTCGCTCCGTCTAATATGCGGCTTTTCAGCGATATGATTCGAAAACCACATGGCATCATCCTCGTCACTGGACCAACGGGTAGTGGTAAAACCACAACTTTGTATGCTTCCATCAATGCTCTTAAGAGTCAGACCACGAACATCATGACGTGTGAAGACCCGGTGGAGTATGAAATAGCAGGTATCAACCAGTGTCAGGTGAACGACAAAGCCGGCCTCACGTTCGCTGCCCAGTTAAGGGCAATTTTGAGACAGGATCCAGACATTGTGCTGGTTGGAGAGATTCGCGACCAGGAAACTGCACAGACTGCCATCAGAGCCGCACTCACCGGTCACCTCGTTCTCTCTACACTTCACTGCAATGATGCAGCAAGTGCCATTCCAAGGCTGCTCGATGTTGGTATGGAGCCATATCTACTAAGCACCGCACTCATAGGGGTTACCGCTCAGAGGCTGCTGAGGGTTCTTTGTCCACACTGCAAAAAGCAGGTTGAGGCAACAAGAGAGGAGAATGCTCTCCTGAAATCGATATGCGGTAAAGGATCAGATACTTTGTGGCGCCCTACTGGCTGCGAACGGTGTTTCAATCTGGGTTTTAGAGGCAGGCAGGGAGTACATGAAGTAATGCCTATCTCCACCGAGATGCAGAGTGCTATCGCTTCCAGAGAATCTGTGAGCACTCTGAAAGAGATTGCTTCTAAATTTGGCTACAGAAGCATTCAGGCAGATGCCTGCAAGAGAGCTATAGCAGGGCAGACCACTATTCAGGAAGTTCAGAGGCTTATCTATCTGGATACCTTCACACCCTTCGAGGAAGATGAATTGCCTGTGGTACCCGAACTTCCACAGTTGAGGGTGGCATAACTTCTGAGTGATATTGAAAGATAGATCTGTAGGCATGTATTTTGTATTTCAGCCACAGATCTGTCTTCATCTGAAACCGGTATTTTCCCTTCCGGCTTGTTAAATGGATTCCTCTGGTTGGATAGCCTCTCGATTCAAGACTTCTCCGGCACATTAACTTCAAGCGCTATGTAATTCCGTGCAATCAGTGAAAAGGAAACGCTGTTTTAGACACTTTATATACAAAATTCCCACTGTAATACATCCATTTCTCAATCTCCGTGATATACTTATCTCCTGAATGCGTTATGAAATAATTCAGGATTATAGTAGATCATGCTGGGTCTTATCAGGAATAGTTCTTAATTTATGAAACCAGGGAAAAGGCAAGATTAGAGATGGAAACATTACATCAGGACGGAGAAGCAGAAGTAAAGAGCGAATATATTACACGATATATAGGCTCAAAAGTAATAGTTCACTACCCAAGCGCATACACAGATAATGGCACACTGGTATATATCAGTCCGTTTTGGGTGGAACTTTTAAAAGAGGGTGGAGAGCGTCTGCTCATACCTACTGCGGCAATCAGACTAATTAAGCTTTTAGAGACCATTCCGCAAACTAGAGAAGCTAAAACTCTTCTCCGACCCGCTGATATCTCAAAAGAGTAACAACATATTCAGCGGCATATCAACCAATAGTATTTCGAAAAACCAAAAAGGTTCTCCATCCTGGATTTTGTTACAGCAGTGCCAAATCAGCCGTGTATGAAAGTAGTGGGTAGCCAGCCGACAGTCAAGACTGATTTACAGCCTGCCATGCTGATATGTTCATCAAATCCTCTTAATTCCCTGCTGCCTGTTGGATAGATCAATCAGACATACCTCATACCATTTAGCTGTAATTATAATTAGGTAAATTCGAAGAAGTTTAACTATGAATACAGTTCTGAATTCGAATACTACACAATAACTAATCCCACGCGGTTATAAAATTACGACTTGACATATTATCTAGACTGAATGCCACCAATAGATTGATATTAAAAGATAACTGCCATTATTTATTCCTTCACCACTAACTCAAGCTTAGGTTGTGCCATAATTAGCATTGATAACGGAATGCATGGAATCACCATTGCAGACTGCCAGACTTGAAGCAAATACCTTAGGATAACAAACGATGTCAGACTTAACAAACCAATCTGAACCGCCCTATATTGATCCCTCTTTGGTTCCATATTTTACATTGTATGACGGAGCAAAGATCCCTGGGATTGGTCTGGGCACTTTCGGATCAGATAACTTTTCGGCCCAGCAAATAGGAGATGCAGTAAAAGATGCCATACACATTGGATTCAGGCATATAGACTGTGCTGCCATTTACAGGAATGAAGATGTTATTGGCAGATCTCTCGCCCAGGTTATGAAGGAGGGTGTGAAGCGGGAGTCGTTATGGATTACCTCCAAGCTTTGGAATGACTCTCATGCAGAAGAGAGCGTGATTCCAGCCTGCAAGAAATCCCTATCTGATTTAGGGCTAGACTACCTGGATCTTTACTTAATCCACTGGCCGTTTCCAAACCACCATGCAGCAGGAGTTGATGTCACTTCTCGGGACGAACACGCGCAGCCCTACATTCATCAGAACTACATGAAAACATGGCGTCAAATGGAGAAACTGGTAGAGCTGGGGTTGGTACGACATATTGGCACATCAAACATGACAATTCCTAAATTGTCCGCACTTCTCAATGATGCTAAAATAAAACCCTGCTGCAATGAGATGGAACTGCATCCTCATTTCCAGCAGCCAGAGCTGTTCAAATTTGTGAAGTCTCAGCAGATGATCCCCATTGCTTACAGTCCCATTGGATCTCCCAACCGTCCCGTGAGAGATAGAACTGCGGATGATAGTGTTGATATTGAAGACTCGGTGATTGTTGATATCGCTAAAAAGTTGAATATACACCCAGCCGTTGTGTGTGTGAAGTGGGCTGTACAGCGAGGACAGCTTCCAATTCCATTCTCTGTGAAGCGTCACCAGTATCTCGCCAGTCTCCAATCCCTCCTTACACCACCACTATCGGATGCTGATATGGATAGAATTGCTTCTATCGATAGGGGATGCCGACTGATAAAGGGACAGGTTTTTCTCTGGAAGCCAGATCAGAATTGGGAAGATTTGTGGGATGTAAACGGTGTGATAACCCCAGCATAACAGATTAGACTATTTTTAAGGAGTTCTGTTTAATGAGCACAACAATTCCCTCATCTATGCGAGGGCTTATTCTTCCAGGTAATAGTACGGTAGACTATCGGGAACTGCCGGTACCTGAGCCGGGATTTGGACAGGTTCTGATCAAAATTCGTGCAAGTTCGATCTGTGGAAGCGATATTCGAGCAATCTATCGTGAGCACCTTGGTGTGGGTGCAGAGGCATACCAGGGAGTTGTTGCGGGGCATGAGCCTTGTGGTGAAGTTGTGCAGGTTGGTCCGGGATGCAAGCAGTTCAAGGTGGGAGACCGTGTAATTGTCTACCATATCAGTGGATGTGGAATCTGTGATGATTGCAAAGCTGGTTACATGATCTCGTGCCAAAGCCAGTATAGAGCCGCTTATGGGTGGCAGCGTAATGGCGGTCATGCTCCATTTATGCTGGCTGAAGAGAACACACTCATAACTTTGCCAGACAACTTAACATTTGAAGATGGCGCGCTGATAGCCTGCGGGTTCGGCACAGCATGGGAAGCCATCACCAGGATGCACACAAGCGGTAAAGACAGGATGCTCATCACAGGATTGGGACCCGTGGGACTCGCTGCTGCCATGCTAGCAAGGCAGTTGGGAGTACAGGAGATTATAGGCGTGGACATTAGCGATGAGAGACGTGACCTGGCCAATCGACTTGGACTGACCACACATGCCTTACCTGTTACCGATGACACGCTGAGTGCTATTCATGGGCTTACATCCGGGCATGGCTGTGAGGTTAGTGTGGACTGTTCTGGCGTTGCATCAGCCCGGCTGCTCGCAATCCAGGGTACACGCCATTGGGGACGTTGTGCCTTTGTGGGAGAAGGTGGAAAAGTACAGTTCGATGTTTCACCGCTTCTTATTCACCCTCAAATAACTCTTTTTGGTTCCTGGGTAACTAGTTTAGCGCACATGGCTGAGCTCACAGAAAATGTTTCCCGCTGGAATATACATCCAGATATAATTGTGACTCACCGATACACATTGGAGAAAGCATCTGAAGCCTATCAGGTTGCAGATGGTGGCCAATCTGGCAAAGTTGTAATTACCTTCCCCAATTAATCGGGTAAATCTGGTCAAATGGTGACTATTAGATAACCCTCAAAGGTAGATGGTATTAGAATACAAGAACAGGAAAGAGAACCATATGAACACCTCCGCCTCTATAAGTTCCGTAGAGGATCCAACACATTTAACCTCTGTTAGTTCCCTTTTTCACAGACCAGAGGAGTTTTGCTCCTTCATTATCTTTGGAGCATCTGGCGATCTGACAAAACGGAAGTTAATCCCAGCACTCTACAATCTGGCTTACGATGGACTCTTGCCAGATGGTTTTCAGGTGTTTGGTTTTGCTGTAACTCCTATGGATGATGATACATTCCGAGTATCCATGGAGGAAGGTGTTAAAAGCTCTAAAGAAGCTAAACCGTTTGACAAGCGAATCTGGGATGCTTTTGCAAAGGGACTGCACTATGTAACGGCTGATTTCCTGGCACCTGAAGGTTACCAGAATCTACTTGCACGCCTGAAAGTTGTGGAGGAGGCTGCTCAAGCTCCCCCTAACAGGCTGTTCTATTTGGCCACCTCACCATCCTTCTATTCAGACATTGTTAAATGTCTTGGACAGAACGGACTCACCAGTAAAAAAGCTACTGGGGAAGGCTGGACCCGTATCATCATTGAAAAGCCATTTGGTCATGATCTGGGTTCTGCACAGGAACTGAATGCCTCCATACATGAAGTTGTAAATGAGGAGCAAATCTATCGAATAGATCACTATCTTGGTAAAGAGAATGTGCAAAACATCATGGCATTCCGGTTCTCAAACTCCATCATAGAGCCAATCTGGAACAGGCGCTACATCGATCATGTGCAGATTACGGCAGCTGAGACGCTGGGAGTTGAACATAGGGGTGGCTATTACGACAATGCAGGCTGCCTGAGAGACATGTTCCAGAACCATCTACTGCAGCTTCTGGCAATCATCTGCATGGAACCTCCCGTGCGGTATGCGGGCTCCAGTGTTAGAGACCGTAAAGCAGATGTGCTCCGGGCAATAGTGCCAATCAATCCCGAAAACCTGTCTGATATGGCTGTAAGAGGACAGTATGGGCCAGGAATAGTGGACGGAGCAAATGTACCCGGCTACAGGCATGAAGAGAACGTTAACCCTAACTCGAATACAGAAACGTATGCCGCACTTAAGCTCTATGTCGATAACTGGCGGTGGGCAGATGTACCTTTCTACATCCGGTCGGGTAAGCGAATGCCTGCCAAAGTAACCGAGATTGTTATCCAGTTTAAACGAGTCCCGCACCTTTTCTTCTCACTGGGTGCTGGAGATCAGGTGGATCCCAACGTAATAATAATGAGACTGGCACCAGCAGAGGGAATCACTCTCCGGTTTGGTGCCAAAGTTCCTGGACCTGAGATGAGGCTGAGACAGGTTCAGATGGATTTCAGCTATTCCGATGCGTTCCAGGTACAGCCGGCAACGGCTTATGAGACCCTGCTGCTTGATGCAATGATAGGTGACGCAACACTCTTCAACAGGGCAGACCAGGTTGAAGTGGCCTGGGCACTTCTAGAGCCTCTACTGGAGATATGGACTGCAACCAAGTCCTATCAACCATTTCCTAACTACTCCGCTGGGACATGGGGCCCTGCAGCAGCGGATGCCCTGCTCACTAGAGACGGTCGTGCCTGGAGAAATCAGATGGTGACCAACATGACTTCAGGAGCACCGCAAACAACAGTACGTGTAGACCATGGAGGCGAACCGGTGGGGGCGAGGCGATTAAGTCATGACAAGGCAAAAATGGAGCAGCAATCAGATAAAACATGAACCGACAGTTTAAACTAACTACACCAGAGAATGTTGAAGTTGTCTACCAGACTGCGGGGTTCGCCCCACGTCTGGTAGCCTTTATTTTTGATTTTCTCATAATGATTGCAACCATCTTAACCCTGTATGGTATTACAATGCTCGTTTTGATGGGTTTTCACAAGTCTATGCCTGCTCTTGGCAGTATCCTTAGTGCAGTAGGTTTAATTGCCGTTTTTATTGTTGAATTTGGATACTTTGTGTTTTTTGAGATGATATGGGGTGGACGCTCACCGGGCAAGCGGCTTTTGAAACTTCGTGTAATGAGAACAGATGGTGTCCCAATCACATTTCAGGCAAGTTTAATTCGAAATTTATTAAGAATCGTAGATCTCGGCCTCATTCCCATTTCACCAGTTATTTTCCTTATGGGCACACCTGCTCTTGTGAGTGTGCTTTTAAGTCCCAGATTTCAGCGTATAGGTGATTATGCAGCATCCACAGTTGTTGTTTTGGAAGCAGAAGGTAGAGAGCTGATTGATAATCCGAATCTGGCTCTCACAGATCAGGTTAGAAAGTATGTCCCTCTCATGCAAAACATCGAAAGAATAACTCCAGAAGAGTATCGAACGATAAAACTGTTCACACTTCGGCGACCAGAGATGCATACTGCGGTGCAGGCAGCTACTGCGGAATATATGGCCAGACCCCTGTTAGAAAGGTTAGAAATTACAGATGCCACTGTCTATTATCAACTTCAATTTGCCGATATACTGGAGGCAATTGAGCTAAAGTATGCAGAACGACATGGACTCTAATAATCCGGACGTGTTATCTCTTCCAGATGAGCCTAACAATTCAGAAGAAATCTGTCCTGCTCCAAATCAGGAAAAGCCTGAGAAAAACCGAACACTTCACACGCAGCATATTTTCATTACCTGTATCCTTTTTGGTCTTGTCGGCTTTCTCAATGCCTGGCATACCATCGCTTCAGACTGTATAGTCCATATCATCCAGCCAGCTCAGGGCATTGTTTTTCAGGGTGTGGAAGACAGAACTCCCACACCTCATCTTCTTGCATGGAGCCTGAGCGAAATTGGTAGGCTAATTGCCCTGAATGGACTCAAGCTGCCAGTCATTCTCGTGCCAGAAATACTACTTTACTCGCTGTTATGGATGTGGATAGCGCACCTGTTTAATCCTGATTACCTTCCTATCCGATTAAAAAATCCTGGCACCAAAGGACTTTTCGATGGTGCATTCGAGACAGACCAGCCATTGCGAACATCTTTGCTTATTCTATTCAGTGGTGCGCTGGTATTCGCTATATGGCAGTTAACACCCCTTCCCAAATACAACTATGCTGCACTCTACTTGCCGCGTCCAGGAATGATCTGGATGATAAGGTATATGCTTATTGGCCTGGTAATCTGGTTTTCAGCCGCTTCTGGAGGTATTGGAGACACGTTTCTGCATGGTCCTGCTGTTTTTCGTGGCAAATCCCTAATTCCCACATGTGGCAAAGGACTTCTGTGGGGAGCGGCAGTCTATCTGTCAACAGTGATTGTTGAACCCACACATATTCAGACACTTCTGATGCATCTTCAAACACTGGGCACTTTTAACATTAGTCTGTTTCTTCCAATTGAACATCTTTATATCCTGTGCTCATTTTGCGCATGGATATCTGCAGGTATTCTTCTCTGTTTTTTGATCCCTAACCTGTCGAAAGCTTCTATTTCCAATTTCAGCTTCAAACTGCTTTCGGTGCTTGAGGTAACCGTTATTGTAGTCGGGTGTATCTCTCTTCAATGGTTCTCTGTGACCAGATTGGTTAAGAGATATGATCTGGAGCCATCAATAATGGAGACAGTGGCAGACCCTTACAGCCCACTCAAGCCGACGTCCGGCGTCCCCGATGGACCCATGGCAGCAGCAGCATTTTCTAAACTTGTTCACGTTCCATTTGGCACATCTTCGCAATATCCAGACACTAATGTGCTGGTGTTTAGAGGTCATAAACCCACTGTATCAGTTCTTAAACATGGTTACACTCTGGATGGCCTGAGCGCGAACCGAGTTGCAATGCAGCGCACCCTTGCTTTTCTCAAAGCCAGAAGATATGTATCCTCTCTCTCATGGATGGCTCTCAAACATATGTTCGATTGCTACACATTACGGTTTAACACAACCAAGGCTCTTCATCTTCTTCTACTGGATATGAAGTACGGCCCTCATCCCTCTCAGTGTGATCTGGCTACTCAGACTATACCTTTCACATGTGCCGCCACACCACAGAACAGGGAGTTGCTGAATGACTACGGCAACCCGAACTGGTTTACACATAAAAACAGGTTCGCCTGCAGATTAATAGGGGATATGTATAGAAGGATGGGCGAGGCTTCTCAATCATTAAAATGGTACAGGAAGGCGGATATGCCTCCATCATTCATGCAGAAAATGAAGAATGAAAAGCCCATGTTCAATCAGGGTGAAGTCACGGGGCGCATAGTCATTAACGGAAAACCTGCATCCGGTATGAGGATAGGAATAATGCCGTGGCGAATGAATGGGCTAACACCATATGTCTCATTACTTCTGCAGAACTCCATAGGGGAGATATACTCGCCTCGGGCATTCAGCCCTCTCTTCGGACAGTTCTGCCCCTCACCCTATGCCTTTAGATGGTTGTCAGCTTCTGCAACCACCGACTCTGAGGGAAGGTTTACAGTTTCAGATCTCACAGAGGGGCAGTACAGGCTGATGTTAGCCCTTCCATCCACCCTGCAACTGAAAAGTCCATTCGATCCGGGGCTGTCTGTTTCCAATTCACCGACTCCATTTGTTGTCAACTATCAGGCACCACGAAAAGATTTAGGAACAGTCTACATCAATATTTCGGTTCCTCACAAAAAAATCAGGATATCAAAAATTCACCCTGAACCTCAATAACCTTTCTACCGATAATCCAGATATAAGCCTCTTTCATGCTTGTTCTATTAGCTAGAAGGTGGTCATCGCTAGAATTTCCTCCCGCAAAGTAAATGTCTTACGATTTACCTAGATCGGGATGAGGAGATGATATCCATGCCTGATCAGGCTCAGGGCCTTCGTACACTGGCCGACCAATCAAGAATTACTGTAAACGCGCCATCTCCATATATTGAAGATGAAAATGTCTCATCACAATATGCTGTGGTTGAAAAGAGCTACGACAAGATATCTTCTAAGATCACACAAGCTGTAAGAGTGATTGCGGTGACCAGTGGCAAGGGCGGCGTTGGTAAAACAAATTTTTCCACTAATCTTGCTCTCACCCTTGCGTATCGCAAACGACGCGTGACAGTGGTGGATGCTGATCTGGGTTTGGCAAATTTGCATGTTATATTGGGAATTACTCCTCATTTCACACTGGAACATGTCCTGAGAGGCGAGCGAACTCTGGAGGAAGCACTGTATACAGGGCCATTAGGGATACGTATTTTGGGAGGTGCTTCGGGAATAGCAGATATGGCTAATCTGGACAGTTCTCGGAGAGATATTTTGATATCGGCGCTGCAGAATCTGGACAGGTCTACTGACATCTTATTGCTGGACACAGGTGCGGGGGTGTCGGATAGCGTACTATCTTTCTTAAGTGCAGCACAGGAAGTTTTAGTGGTAACAACACCAGAGCCTACAGCATTAACAGATGCTTATGCTACAATTAAAACGGTGGTCAGACAAAATCCTGACGCTATATTCAGACTGGTTGTGAATATGTCCCGTTCACAATCTGAAGGAGATGCAGTAGCAAATCGACTGAAGAATATCGCAGATAGATTTCTTCAGAAAAAGATAGAATATCTGGGACAGATCCCATATGATGTAGCTGTTCCAAAAGCTGTGCGTGCTCAACAACCCTTTGTACTTTCTGATCCTCGATGTTTAGCAGCCCAGGCAATTCGAAGTATAGCGGATACTCTTATTGCTCCAGAAGAGCTTCCAGCCCAGGGAGCCGGTCTATCGGATCTACTTTCTCGTATGCATGGTTTCTTTACTCGACGCGTTGAACGTGGAGGTCGTGGGTAGCTAAGTCTCTGAAAACTTACTGAGGAAATAGAAGCTTGAAGTCACTTGTAATACAACTACCCACCGTACTAGGAGCGCTGGCAGCAATGCTGGTGTCGTTCCTCTCATTGCTAAGCGGAACACCTGCAGGTGCATGCATGGCAAAAGCGGGGGCTGCGTTTCTGGTCTTTGCCGGATTTGGTTTAGTGCTGCGGTTTGCAATTTTAGAATCCGGTCTTGATACTGAGGGAAGTTCATCAATGGATTCTGATAATGAAGATGAACATAGAAGACTAGAGATGATTGTACCAGGTGCCTCTGTGGCAGACCTTCTGGGAGATAACGGTGCAAAAGATGGATAACAGATACTTTCTAGCAGGTTACAATTCATATTCATAAATACATACATACATCTGGGATCGGTGCATAGTCACTTCATTCAGCATACTTTTCCCATGAAAGAGAGCAGTAGATCATGGTAACTAACGAAATCTCCATGCAATGGATAAGGTTCAAAAACTATCAGGATGCCAACGCACGAGGGTGGTTAATAGCACATTATGCGTATCTTGTTAAGATAACTGCAGGCAGAGTAATTTCTAATCTTCCTCCCAGTCTGGAAAGGGAAGATCTTGTTAGTGCAGGTATAGTTGGACTTATAAAGGCTGTGGAACAGTTTGATACAACCCGTCAGGTGAAATTCGAGACATATGCCATTGCTCTCATAAGGGGTGCAATATTAGAGATGCTCCGTGAGGATGACTGGGTACCACGTTCCATTCGCGAGAGAGTTAGAAATCTTAACAGAACCTTTCAGTCGATGGAACGTAAGCTGGGAAGGCCTGCTACTGAAGATGAGATGGCAGAAGAGATGGGAATTACCAGTGAAGAATTCAATAAATTACTGATTGAAACTGGAAGAACCTCCCTGCTATCTCTTGAAGATGTGCTGGTTGGAGGTGAGGGTGGTGAAAAGCTCCAGCTGGTTGATGTGCTATGTGATGAGAGTAATCAGCCTAATGTGGATGCTGAGCTTAATGAACGAAAAAGGATGCTAACCCGATCCATAGAACGTCTGCCTGAAAGAGAAAGACTGGTTGTTTCACTCTACTACTACGAGGGTCTCACTTTTAAAGAGATCGGCAAAACTTTAACAATTTCAGAATCCCGCGTTTACCAGTTACATACCCAGGCAGTTCTACGATTACAGGGTTATCTGCAGCGTGATGCGGAGCTGTTTCGCTAAGGCGCTCATGTTTGGCTATCAGGAGGTGAAGGGATATGGGTAACTCCAGCGAGTATATTTCAATCTCCCCAATCCATGCAATAGATCATGTTGGGGGTGTGGAACGGACGCACCCTGATCACCGTGGGAAACAGGATCAATCCGACCAGGAACAAAAAGAGAAAGCAGATCAGGATCAGGTTCCTCAGGATACGGTTGAACTTAGCCCGGAAGCAGAGGAGATTGCCATGGCAGAAGTTGCCATGAATCTATTGGATTTGAAGCCCCACCAGGTTCAGAAGCCATTGCTGGATCTCACAGCATAATTTGTGCCATTTCCCTGAAATAAACCGTATTTAGAGAGGATTGATACCATGTGGCAGGCAATTGTTCTCACTGTTCAGATTCTACTTTTAGTTGTTGGAAGACTGCTATTTCTTCAGGCAAAGTCAGATCTAAATGCACGGGCTGCGGAAACACCCGTTCTAAGTGAGTTGAAATCTCTTCAGAGCAGAATTAAACAGATGCTTGATGAGATGAAGACTATCTCCGATTCAGCCAGCCGTCAACTACAGGCAGAATGTGACAGAGCCTACCGACTAATAGAAAGACTTGAGGCAGCTGCTTCCAGTAAGGAGACAGCATTCGCCGCTGTGGAATCGCCTCAGGTGGAGAGTGTGGCTCCTCTTGCGAAAGTGAAGTTTCAGCCTGTTGCAACCGAGGAGAGGTGGAATCAGGTATATATACTCTCAGACCAGGGATTGTCGGCTGCTGAGATAGCTAGAGCAGCAGGAATATCCCAAGGAGAGGCTGAAATGGTACTTGCTCTCAGGCCGTCGCAATGAGGAGAGAAAGTACTCAAGTCTCATCTTAAAGGAGATACGATCGCTTTGAATCATTCAGATCTATTCCGGGCCAATAAGCTCGGTTTTTTTGTTGTGACGGCTTCATTACTAGCCCTAAGTGGATGCCATAACAAGTTACCTGCGGCGAAAATGGGTAATCAGGAGTTTTCAACTGCAGATTATTTATCCTATGTAGAAAAAGTTACACCGCAAACATTTCAGCAGGATCAAACCATTTCCGGGCAATCTTCTCCACCTCCAGATGCAGGGGCAGCTGGAATGATTGAAATGCTGAGAGATGCAGCAACCGATCAGCTGGCAGCTGAGCACAAATGTGTGCCCACAAAAGCCGAAATAGATGCTCTGTATGAGATTGAAAACAAAAGAAATCCTGGATTGAGCGAGGCAATTCAGCACGGCTTACTGTCTGAAGCCGACATGAAGCGAGAGATTAAATCTACACTCGAACAGGCTAGCATTGGAAGCAATGAAGCGGATATCAGCGACGCAGATATTCAGAGCTACTACCAAAAGAATCTGTCGGAATATAAGTTGCCCATCTACTACGGTGTTAAGATGGCACTTATACAGAATCAGACTACTGCTGTGCAGTTTCTGAACCAGGTGAAGGCGAGTGGCGATTTCCTGACAGCTGCAATGAATAATCATGTTGCACTCCAGCCAGGTCCTCTGGATGGACAGGAACATATACTTCCAGATACTCAGTTACAACAGGTCAAACCCGTATACGATGTCGTGAGCAAACTCCAGCAGGGACAGTTTGTTTCTGCACCTATCGCTGTACCAAACGGAAAAGGGGTGCAGTATGTTGTCGCCCAGCTCACACGAGAGATCCCTGCAGAAACCCTCACACTTCAACAGGTGAGTCCTCTCATCAAACTGCAACTTATCGCCTCCAGGTTTCCAGCATATACCCAGCACTTTTTGGCACTGTTAAACGACTATATCAAGTCACAAAAGATTCGAATCTATAACCCAAGGTATGCACAAATTGTACCTATATATCTGCTGGCATCGGCATCTATCACATCGGTAGCACCTTCAACGGGCGGTACACCTGGTGCCCCTGCAGTCCCTGTAACCCCAGGTGCTCCCGCTACTCCGGGAGCTCCAGCTACTCCGGGTGCTCCTGCAGCCCCTGTTAGTCCATGATAACTGTTATCGGGTTGGGACCTGGTGGAGTGGACGACCTTTCCCGTAGAGCTTTTCAGGCTCTGCGGGAAGGTTCTGAGGCTGCTGCGAATGGATCAGGGGTGCTTGTACTTCGCACAAGTCAGCATCCGTGTGTCGATGCATTGATAAATGAGGGAATTCAGTTCGAAAGTTATGATTCTCTTTATGAATCGGCAAGCGATTTTCAAAGCCTCTACACCACAATCGCCTCAAAACTTATCACTCTAGCTCAAACTCGATCGGTATTCTATGCTGTACCTGGTAATCCGTATGTTGGAGAAGAGACAGTACGCATTCTTCTTGAATTAGCTGATACCAGCGGGATAGAGCTTGAAGTAATTCCCTCTGCAGGATTTGTGGAAGCTGTGCTAATTGCTGCAAAGGTACCTCAATCGGATGGATACGATGTGCGGGATGCCCTCACACTCTCACCTTACGATATGCTAGACGCAGATGGACTCCCAACATCTGCACGGATAGATACCACCAGAGGGCTCATTCTATTCCAGGTATACAATGTGGCTGCTGCTTCACAGGCGAAGTTGTCTCTCATGAGAGAGTATCCAGATGAGTGGCAGATTGCAGTTGTCATCGCAGCAGGCGTGAAAGACAGGGAAACAGTTCAGTGGATACCGCTGTTCAAATTGGACAGAATGAAGCTGGATCACCTTACCTCTGTGTACATACCACCGCTGCCGCCTAACTTAAGGCCACGAAGTTTTGAGACTCTGGTTGGGTTAATGGCAAGGCTGAGAGCAGATGATGGGTGTCCGTGGGATAGGGAACAGGACCACCGTACTTTACGCAAGTCGCTCATTGAGGAGACCTACGAGGTTCTGGATGCAATAGAAGAGAATGATGCCGATCACCTGTGTGAGGAGCTGGGTGACCTGCTGCTTCAGGTAGTATTTCATTCCCAACTGGCTATGGAAGACGGAGCATTCACCATTGATGATGTTACAAATGGAATTGTATCGAAACTCCTGCGAAGGCATCCTCATGTATTCGGAAATGTGCAGGTGTCTGGCACAGATGATGTGCTTAAGAACTGGGATGAAATAAAACGGCAGGAACGAGCGGATAAAGACACGAAAACGCCTTCCTCACTGCTGCATGGAATTCCAGGCTCTCTGCCAGCATTAATGGAGGCTGCTGAAATAAGCAAGCGTGCTGTGAAGGTGGGCTTCGAATGGCCGGACATCCAGGGCGTTATGGCTAAAATAGACGAAGAAATCGCGGAGTTAAAAGACGAGATATTCACTGAATCCCCAGACGTAAATAAGATCGAAGCAGAGTTGGGAGATCTTATATTTACACTAGTACAGGTGGCAAGGTGGTTTCATCTCGATGCAGAGAATGCGCTCCGTTCAATGCTCGTCAGATTCCGGTCACGCTTTCAGTATATGGAAGAGGCAGCCAGACAGCAGAACCGTGAGCTGCAAAGCTACAATGCCGCTGAACTCAATACAATGTGGGAAAACGCAAAACGTGTAAGAAAGAACGAATCATATCAATAGCACCTAACATGTAGATATCCTCTTCCAATCATTTAAGTATTACCCACTTTGTTTAACGTTGTTCAAATGCAGCTGACTGGTGTGTTAACTCGGCATTCGTAACTGGATCCTGGCTGTGAGTTAAGCAGCAAATTTGATGTTATGTATTCACTTTACAACTGAAAGCTGTTCACCTGTGTTCTTGACAGACTTAAACTCCATAGGTACACTTGACCTTGCTGTTTAGTATTCATATGGCACCTCGTAGGTGGACTAAAGTATGCCATCTATGTTCTAAGCACTGCTTGCTATGGCGCATCAGGCTGTGTAAGAGTGTTTGGAAATACTCATTTCATCGTAAGTAAAAGAAGGATGAAACCCGGAGCATCTGCAATAATCCTGTTTTATCCTCTCATCAATAATTGGATAGATTAAACATCTGAATCATCGGCGGAGAACTTCAAGAATGCTTTTTGGAACACAGGTTAAAAATTCGCTTGGACATCTGGAGATTGGTGGATGTGATACTGTGGAGTTGGCAAAAGAGTACGGCACACCACTGTATGTGATGGATGAGCAGGCTATTAGATTGGCTATGCGAGGCTACCATCAGGCGTTTGCCAGCAGGTATAAACGAGTTAAATTTTACTTTGCTTCCAAAGCTTTTCTTTCACTGGCAATTGCACGCATTGTATTAGAGGAAGACTTCTGTATGGACGTTGCCTCTGCGGGTGAACTGTATGTTGCACTTCAAGCGGGGTTTCCACCTGCCAAATTAGCACTCCATGGTAACAACAAGAGTGATATGGAGTTGCAAATGGCGGTTGATACCGAAATAGGGCATATCATTCTGGATAATTTCTATGAAATTGAACAGCTTGGTGCAATTTTGAAATCTAGCGAAAAAAAAATTGGCGTTCTGGTAAGGGCTACACCAGGAGTTGATCCTCAAACACACAGACTGATTCGAACAGGGCAGGCGGACACAAAATTTGGTTTTAACATAAAGGATGGATCCGCATTACAGGCTGTCAAGACTGTACTCCAAAATCCGCAAATGATTTTTCAGGGAATCCATTGCCATGTGGGTTCACAGCTGCTGGAGAGTGACACACACTATCAGGCAGTACAGATTATGGTCCAGCTGCTGCAATCTATTCATTCAGAGACGAATGCTCACGTCGATATATTAAACATCGGAGGTGGGCTGGGTGTCCGTTATGTTGCTGGTCATAATCCACCTTCCTACGATACTTTTGCAGAGACCATTGTGTCTGCTCTCAATTCAGCATTCAATGATGAGGATATGCGACCTGAACTTCATCTGGAACCGGGCAGATCCATCGTGGGTGAGGCAGGAACAACTCTCTATACAATAGGAGCTGTTAAGACTGTACCTACAGATGAACATGGTTCCACCAGAACTTATGCGTCAGTGGATGGTGGACTTTCGGATAATCCTCGCCCACAACTCTATGAAGCAGTATACAGCTGCATTTTGGCAAACCGAATGGATGCAGCTGAAGATAGAAAGATTGCAGTTGCAGGTAAGCACTGTGAGACAGATATTCTTATTCAGGAAACGCAGCTCCCTCTGCCGATACCAGGTGATTTGCTGGCTGTACAAACCACTGGAGCTTATAATTTCGTGATGGCAAGCAACTATAACCGATTTCTTCGGCCAGCTGTAGTACTTGTAAACAATGGTACATCTGATGTGATCGTGAAAAGGCAGACCCTGGAAGATTTAATTAGCGGTGAGGTTATTCCAGCACGTCTGAGATAAGGATATATGACATGAGATGGTGAGTAAAGGCATCTGTAACTTTGGATACGCATGAAGTCATCATCTCACTTATAGTCCTTGTAATGAGCATCTCATTTCACGAGTTTGGCCATGCGGTTGTTGCCGACGTTCTTGGCGATAACGGTCCTAGAGATGCTGGACGTCTAACCATTTTGCCAACAAAGCATCTGGATCTGCTGGGGACAGCCTGTATAGTGGTATCGACCATGCTGGGATATGGTTTTGGCTGGGGAAAACCAGTACAGGTGGATCCATCTAAGTTAAGAAATAGCAGGCTGGGAATGTTGGCAGTGATCGCTGCAGGTCCCGGTATGAATGTGCTGCTGGCGATATGTTTCGGACTGTTTATAAGATTCTATCTTCCATTGAACGTCTATTTTTTTCTGCGAAGTGGAGGATATCCAACCGTCATAGGTGAGTTCTGTTTCATGTTTCTGCAGCTTAATCTGCTTCTTTTCTTTATCAACTTGCTGCCAGTCTTTCCACTAGATGGCTCGAAACTATTGAGTGGAATATTACCATATACCCTTGCTGGCAAATATGAGAAAATCATGTTTCCTGCAAGTCCATATCTACTTGTATTGCTGCTGCTGACTGGGAGCAGGTTTCTTGGGCCAGCTTTGGGGAGTTCCATCTCCACTGCATCAAAATTGATTACTGGAATGTCATTCTAGTATGGATTCTATCCTGAAAACTCTGGAAAGTGAGTCAATAATATCAAAATGAACGATCTTGTACAGCCTAAACGAAAACGGCTTCTAAGCGGAATGCAGCCAACAGGTACTGGTGCACTTCATTTGGGGAATCTTGCAGGAGCTCTAAGCAAATGGATTAAGTTGCAGGATGAGTATGAGATGTTCTGTTTCATTGCAGACTGGCATTCACTTACCACACTCTATAACGATACTGAACAGCTTGCAAATGCGTCGCGACAGGTAGCTGCAGACTATATTGCTGCCGGCCTGGATCCAGACAAGTGCTCAATTTTTCTGCAAAGTAAAGTTAAAGAGCATGCCGAACTTCACCTTCTGCTCTCTATGATAACTCCAATTGGCTGGTTGGAACGGGTTCCTACCTTTAAAGAAAAAAGAGAGTTTCTGCTGGAGAAAGGTGATGGAGATGAATCCCTCTCTTATGGTCTGTTGGGATATCCCGTACTGCAGTCTGCCGACATTTTAATCTACCGTGCAAATGCTGTACCGGTCGGAAAAGATCAGGCTCCTCACCTTGAAATCAGCCGAGAGATTGCACGAAGGTTCAATCGCCATTATGGAAACGTATTCCCCGAGCCTCAGGCACTTATTGGAGAAGATACAGGTGTTGTCCCTGGAATAGATGGACGTAAAATGAGTAAATCTTATGGCAATGCTATCTACATTAGCGACAGCCCGGAAACGGTGGCAGAAAAGATTAAGAACTCATTTACAACACCTGCAAAAATCAGGAAAACAGACCCAGGTGAACCAGAGAACTGCACTGTATGCCTATTGAGACGCCTATGTGATCCTGATGGATATACCACCTCGTGGGAAGAGGACCGACTTGGAGAGCGCGGATGTATGCAAAACAAAAAAGAGTTAACTGAAATCATGAATGAGATGCTTGAACCGATGAGAAAACGCCGGGTCGAACTACTGAGCGATCCCGTTGAATTGGACAGAATTTTAGAAAAAGGTGCAGATCGTGCGCGTGAAGCAGCTGGGGAAACAATGAAAATTGTTCGTGAAGTTATGCACATCGGCTAAACAAAATCAGTGAACATACTTTGTAATGGAACATTGATATGGATATAGTGGAGAAGTAATATGGAGACTGAAAACGATAAGACTATAGAATCCATAAACGAAACTGTTTTGAGGACTCGCCTGTGGAGATGGAGTGCAATTCTCAGCATTCCCATACTGTTGGGATTATTAGTGATAGTTGTGTTTCATGAACAGAGGGAATACACTCAACAACAAAGTGATCCTGCTATTGTCACTGCATGGCTCGTTGGTGTCTCCTATGGCAAATCTCCTAAGCTCATTCAAAATTCACCCATTCAGAATATGTTCGATAAAGTGGGATTGCATCTGTCAAGTTCCACACCACCTATCAAAAGTTTATATCAGGGAACCAGAGGCAGCTTGCAGATATGGCTTAAAGACAAGAGCCTGCTGCCTGGTCACCCAAAACTGATCTGTCATAGAGTGGGTGAGACCGCATTCGTAGACAATTTCGGTCAGTGTTATCAGGGCTTTCTGGATCTTCATCCTGGGGTAATAGGAGTGTTTCTACCCGGTTATGATCACTCAGCAAGCAGCATGACCTGTATCCTGCATTGGGTGCCAGTCACCACATACAGACATAACCCCGTTTCGAAACCGATGCGATTTACTGTAGACCTCACTCCTCCGCAACGCATATTGCCTGCCGCGGCTACTGTTTCAGATGCTGTTACGATTAACAGAGATGGCATTACTCTTTCTGTAGCAGATGTACAGCTTAGCAATCCCACTTACGGATCGTATCTGGAAGGGCAGAGAGAGATATCATTCAACATCAAAGTTCACGGGGGCGTGCCCTGGGCCAAAAACCTTTCCCCATCTATTATGGATACTCAATACGATACTCCAGCAGGTGGGATACCCTCTTCAACTGCCAAAATCTATGATCCATACGGAATTCCAATGACTATCCCTCATACATTCATTCGACCGATGAAAGCCTTTGACGATAAGACAATCATACATGTGAACGGATATGAAGTGTGGGAGGCGGAAATTAACGGTGCAGGAAGATCAACCGATGTGGTACGTCTTCACATACCTGTAAGAAATTCAATTTCACATGATGTGGTTTGGTTCAATCCTGTTTTGAGGGTGGGACATATTTTAAAGCTTTAGGTATGCAATCGGTAATCTTCTGCTTCATTGCTTCAAATTCGTCATCTCTTAAAACTGGTGAAGAGTTGGCCAAACTGATTTCATCATTTATTTTAATCCACGACCTGCATCCCATATATTCAGGGAGTAGTGGAACTGTTATAGGATTATTGAACCGGTGGACTCGCAGTATCAACATTGTGAGAGGGTCATACGGGTTGAATTCAAACCGTTGTGTTAGATAGAGTTCATTGAATATGTGTTGATCTTCAATAGCTTCAATCTCTGCTTCACTCTTGATAAGATAACATGAATCTACTTCACACCAACCAGGAATTGAGACGGAGTCTTTTGGTGGCGTGTTGTTCACCAGATAACCCCATATATCTTTAAGATGACTCTGTTTTTGGTGTTCAAAGGTTGGAAATAATAGGAACTTGTCTGCTTCTGTTTTAAATCTCCCCTCAACTTCTCTTATTCCACCTTTTCTAAATAGTATAATCTGTGCGCCTTGCACCAGTGCATCACATACGATAGACCACTCTTTCAAGGTTACGTTAAGTTGTTCAGGGTTATTAGTATTTGGCATAATTTTGTTTTAGATCCTGTGTTATTCCACTGTTGGGGTTACGGGAGAATTTGAATTCCAGTACATTTATACGACTGAAAATAGCCCTGAATTTATCCCCTAGTAACCTCAAAGATTGAAGTACATTATTTGGAAATAATATACCCCGTACCGTACATGTGTTTAGTTATCAGTTGATGCTCGCCATATTTAAGTTGGAATATTTAAACATAATCTCAGCTTCAACTGATATATTGCAGGTAAAAGAGTAGTTTTGGTGTATATTTGTATAAAATAGTGATATAGCCGCCAAAAATATCCTATATTGCATGTTTTTTGGAGTATAATATCCATGTATAGTAGACAATAGTGAGTAAATCTTTATATCCTAGGAGCCTGCGACATGACACGAGGACTGACCGCCAAGCAAGAAGCCATTTTAAATTTCATCGTCGATTATGTGGATGAAAAAGGATTTCCACCCTCTATTCGTGAAATTGGAAACACTTTTGAGATTTCAAGTTTGAGAGGTGTAACAGTGCATCTTGATGCTCTTGAACGAAAAGGGATGATCAAAAGATTGTCAACGTCTCGGTCCATTACCGTCATGGGGAAAACTGGAAGCTCCGCTCCTGAACGCAAAGCAAGTTTCGTGCCTCTAGTTGGAACCATTGCAGCAGGTATCCCCATTACTGCAGAGCAGAATATTGAAGCGCATATTCCAGTTCCCAGAGAGATGATCGGCAGTACCAAAAATGCCTTTGCTCTTCAGGTAAAAGGTGATTCCATGATAGAGAAGCATATTTTGGACGGCGATTATGTGATTCTAAGACAACAGAGTACCGCCGTTAACGGTGATATTGTTGCAGTGCTTCTGGGTGACGAAGCAACAGTTAAAACCATAGAGTTCACTCAAAATGGATGCCGACTGCTACCAGCGAACGCAGCTTATGAACCAATAGAGATTAGACGTGAAGACAGTAAAATAATGGGGAAAGTAATAGGCTTGGTTCGTAATTTTTAGTTAATCACCAATGCACTGAGTGTTAGGAGGTCGTATTTATCTAAGGTTTAGATGATACGATCTCTTCAAATTTATACTGCTCACCCTGAGATAGTCGTAATCGATCCGCCTCACCCGCTTTCATCTCCACCACCGATTTAGCATTAATGCAGGGTAGAGGTATTCTCCAGGGTGGGATACTGTTTGCGATTTTGATCAGTTTGCCAGATCTATCCAGGAATAGCACATCAATGGCAAATCGCATTCCCAGAGTATGAATTCCAGAACAGGGGTGAATCCACACTGCTTCACCCTGTTTCATGTTAACGCGTCCCAAAAGTCCAATAGCCCTCGCTCTAATGGTGCTGCACTCTTCCACACTTTGTAAGACTGTTCTCTGCGTTTTTACCTCTATAAACCGGAAAGTTCTTTTGGCCATGCTATAGAGGCATGTCCCAATAGTTGTTTAACTGGTCGTAAGTAAGATTTTTGACGTGGCCATCTGCAAAAAGGGTGTTATATCTCAATACCTGCGGAAATGTGCTTCCATGCCATCTGCCCGAGCCATCGAACAGAACGTTGAGCTGAGATGGATTTTGAAATGTTGCATCGCCTGCATGCTTGAATGCAATTTCGGTACGGTAGTAATAACTTGTTCCGAATTTTTGAAAGCTGCTGGGATTTGCATTTGGAGGGTTGGCGTTCGGATCGATATATAGACCCGTGAATTCCTCTATATTAAATCCATCATCGGCAGGACAATGGAAAATCTCTTTGGATTTGCAATATGGCATTAGGGCGTTCTGGATAAGTGGCATTGTGGGAATTTGTGATTCGAAAGCGGGGAATTGATTCCATATTTGTGGTGTATATTTATCCGCTGGATCAACAGCATAAGGGTACAACTCATCATAATCCTGTGAATACATCATAAATGCCAGTCCCGCCTGATGAAGATTGGATGTACAGGATATCTGTAATGCCTTGCCTCTGGCAGCAAAAAAAGCTGGGAAAAGAAGCGCGGCTAAAATTGCTATTATCGCTATCACAACAAGAAGCTCTACAAGGGTGAACGCTTTATACTTTGCCATAACAACTCCTGTAAAACAGCAGTAATCCAGCACACTCATTACGGCGGAAGTGTGCTGGATTGGTTTATGAGGTTAATTCCGTCTGTTCATAGACATTAGAAGATCCAGTACTAAATAGAACAGGTTTAAAAGATCAAGATAGAGTGCAATTGCACCAGCAATTGGTTCGCTTGCAAGATGTCTGTTAAGAATATTTGAGGTGTCGTACAGCACATATCCCGAGAAGATCAGTATGCCAACAAAAGAATACAGTAATGTCATCATGGGAATATGGAGGAACATCATTACTATACCACCAATAATCAGTCCAATTAGCGAGGCAGAGAGAAATCCACCCAGATAAGAGAAATCTTTTCCGGATACTAGTGTATAGAGTGACAATCCACCAAATATTGACAGTGTTAATACGGCAGCCATTAATGGAATGCCAGGAGCCGCAGCGCTAGCCATCAGCAGGAATGGACATAGAATTATGCCCTGGAGTGCAGCAAATGCGTACAGCATCATCAGGTTTAATCCCGTAGTTCGTCGTGTAAACGCAAGAGCAAATGCAAATGCTATCTCAACAAAAAAAAGCAGCATGTAGCTTTTTGCAATAATGCCTGCAAACGGTACTGCGAAAATACCTGCTAAGACTGTAAAAATCAGTGAAGAGAAGAAAATACCATAAACTTGTCTAATGTAGGTTGATCTTACATTTTGCGATGCGTACGATACCGCATTTCCAATAGTATTTCGTGAATAGTAGTTCATTTTAGTTTATCCTTAAGTAGATAGATAGCATCCAGTACTGAGGAAGGGACTGGAGAGCCATCGATCACACCACCTAATCTAATGCCTGGTTTAACAGATTCTCCATGAAAGTCAGATCCACCAGATACCACCATATCTAACTTCTTTGCCATATCCAGGTACCGTTCTCTGTCTTCTTCTGTGTGGAGACTGTAGTAGGCTTCAATTCCATCTAATCCCATATTTCTCATACGTAATATAGCCTCTTCAGTTTCAACAGGAGGTAGTTTTAAGTTGTTGGGATGTGCCAGTATGGCAACGCCTCCCGCTTCGTGTATGAGGTCTATTGCTTCCTGCTGTGTGATTACCTCTTTTGGTACAGCAGCAGAGGCTCCCTCGGCCAGATACTTGTCGAAAGCCTCTTGTGCAGTGGTAACAACTCCAAGTTTTACCAGAGCCTTGGCAAAGTGAGGTCGTGCTACCAGATCTCTGCCCGCAAAATATTTAACGTCCTCAAAGGTAATTTTTATTCCAAGGTCATTAAGTTTTTGTAACAGCTTCACATTTCGCTGTCTGCGTGCTTCCTGAAGCTCATTCAGCCGGGCGTTTAAGCGTGCTCCATGCGGATCTATAAAGTATCCTAGGAGATGACACTGCCCATGAGATATCTTCGCACTTATCTCGATCCCTGGCACTATCTGTAACTGAACAGATTTTGCTGCCTCAATTGCATCGGCAAGACCTCCAGTTGTATCGTGATCGGTTACTGCAAGTGCCGACAGCCCGGTTTTAGCTGCCAGTTCCACCAGTTGAGCGGGCTCAAGCTCTCCGTCACTGGCGGTTGTATGGCTGTGCAGATCGATACCCGCTGTTCCCTCATTCATATTGTGTGTATTCATTTTATAAGATCCTCTAGCCACATCTCACTTCCAGAACGGGGCGGATGTATTTTTGCAAGACAGCTGTTTTGGAGTATGGTACGGAGTTTTTAAGCAGCGTTCCACATGTGGTTTGTATTTACGGAGTAGAAATACATATTGGAGGGTACTTTTTAAAAATGACCCTCCAATTACGTTCTTATTCAGTGTGCAGATGACTTTCCGCGAAGCTCAGGAGATAAGTCCCTTCTCAGCAAGATGGTTGATAAGCCGTTCAACAGACTTGTCTACGCTCTCTTCAGATGTGAAAGCGGTGAAATCGGGATTTTCAGGTGCCTCATAAGGATCAGAGACGCCTGTGAAGTTGGCAATTTCCCCTGCCAAAGCTTTTTTGTACAGTCCTTTTACATCACGCTCAACAAGTGCATCAAGAGGAGCATAGGCATAAACTTCCACAAAAGCTGCTCGTCCCTCGCTTTCCACATCAGCCCTGATTTCATTTCGAATATCGGCGTAAGGAGAGATTGCAGCAGTAATCGCAATCACACCATTTCTTGCTAATACCTTGGCAACCCATCCGATTCGTCGGATGTTGGTGTCTCTATCCTCTTTACTAAAACCCAGTCCTTTTGAAAGATGCGTTCGAACCTCATCGCCATCCAGAAGTTCTACGTTATATCCTCTCGCTTTGAACTCTGATACCAGTCTGTTGGAGATCGTCGATTTTCCCGATCCTGATAAACCCGTGAACCAAAGCACGAAACCCTTATGATTCGGCATATAAATACCCTCCTGCAAATTATTATTGCACTGTTTTGGCTTTTTTTCTACTAATAGCTTGACAACGCGGAATGATTATGCTATAAACAGATATGTTTAGTCAACAAATCAACAAAGTCAACTATATTAACCGTGTAGTGAAGCAGTTCGCTCATCCTGCACCTTCGACATTGCAAGCTATCAGCTGGGAATTAGAGGAGGCCCGGCCAGAGGAGGTGTTGGAATGGGCTGTGCGCACCTACGGTTCTTCCCTCGCTATGGCTACGGCATTTGGTGCAGAGGGATGCGTGCTCCTGGATATGCTGTCCAAACTTGGTCCAATTGCCCAGGAAGTAAGAATATTCAATCTCGATACCGGCTATCAGTTTGATGAAACCCTTCAAATGGTAGACCGCATTAAAGATCGGTATGGGCTCAATGTCGAGCTGGTGCGGGCAAAGGAAACTGTCTCCGAGATGGAGAACAGGTTTGGCGGACCCATCTATGGCACCAATCCAGACGAATGCTGCCACATCCGCAAAGTTGTCCCATTGAAGGAGACACTTGAAGGACATGCTGCATGGTTAAGCGCAATTCGCAGAGATCAGACCAATGCACGTGCTGCACATGGAATGGTGGAGTGGGATGGCAAATTCGGGCTTGTCAAGATCAGCCCACTAGCTCAATGGACAAGAGATGAGGTGTGGGCTTATATTGAGGCGAATGATGTTCCATTCAATCCTCTACACAAGCTGGGCTTCATGTCTATAGGATGCTTTCCATGCACCCGGCCTGTTGCTGAAGGCGAGCACGAGCGTGCAGGTCGATGGGCAGGGCACAATAAAACTGAGTGTGGTCTGCACCGAAGAGATTAAGCCGCTATTCGGTACTATCCAGATCGTAAACCGGAGGGCCGCTGGGGTCCTCCGGACTCATTAGTTCAGCCATCTCCTCTTCCGTGAAATCCTCGCCCATTTCATCCCCTAATTCACGTACCACATCCCTCATCACTCTGGGGTCATTTTCATTCACGCCATCCATCTTGCTGGCTAAATCGTCTAATGCCTCCTCTTCGCCTCTCATCCTTACAAATCGGCTCATAACACGCCTGGCATTTTCAGCTCCACAAAGAGTGCATACCGGTATCTTATCGAGTTCTGTTGGGCGCACCAGCTTCCTGAAAATTTTTTTGCATTCTGAGCAGCGGTACTCATACACGGGCATAGGAATACTCCTCCAGGAATTCAATAGTCTGTACATTATTCTATATACCAGATATCAGTTGGAAGGATATTAAGCGTACAAAGGATAATAATCTAATGATATCTATTGTGAAGAGTCTCACACTCTTAGCCAATACGTATATCAGTAGTAACTGAAATTGATATAAAAGGTATTGGAAGGAAAAATAGAGATGATCACACGTTCTCATTTCGATATCGAACTTGGAAGTCTGCAGGAGAAGATGTTAGAGATGGCAACATGTGCAGATAACATGGTTGGCCTCTCTGTGGAAGCTCTCATGACCGGGGATTTATCGCTGGTACAGGAAGTGATACATACAGACGATAGTGTGGACCAGATGGATCTTGATATCGAAGCTCTATGTTTACGACTGATTGCAACACAGCAGCCAGTGGCTAGAGATTTGCGTGTGATTGGTTCAGCACTTAAAATCATTACGGACATTGAGCGTATTGGCGATTATGCTGTTGATATCGCGAAAATTGGCAGGCGATTGGTACGCGCTCATGAGGTATACCAGCCACTTGTGGATCTTCCCAGGCTGACAATACTCAGTAGAACGATGCTTCACGACGCCCTCCAGTCCTTCATCTTGCATGATCTGGATCTTGTTGACAGTGTGATTCGTGCCGACGATGCCGTGGATGCTCTCTATCATAACATGAGAGCACATCTCACCCAAAGTCTATCTGAACATAAGCCCCGAGCTCTGCTTGCACTGAATACACTATTCGCTGCCAAGTACCTTGAGCGAATTAGCGACCACGTAGTAAATATCGCTGAAAGGGTCTGTTTCATAGAGACTGGCGACCTGAAAAGAATGTCTACGAGTGCTGCAATGCGTGAAGACCATACTGTGTGAGGTACAATGAATATATATGTTGTGAGTCGAAAGTCATCAGATGACTATTATCATGACTTATGCTCACAGATATCTCTGGTCATAAAGCGTATGACATGGTTTTAGGAGAGACTTAATTTGAATATGGAAATTGTCCCACAAGTACTATCCGGGATGGCCTGGGTACTGTACGGAAGCCTTTTTGAATGGTATTGGCATAAAGAATGGATGCATAAGCCGAGAGTTCCAAGAGAAGCTTTCAGGGGTCATACTCTTGTACATCATCAGATCTACAAAGTTGGTGAGAGCTATGTGTTCGAAGAGACAGGGCATCCTCAGCACATCCTTCTTAAACCTTATGCCTTACCTGCAATCGTTCTAGTTCACCTTCCCATTCTGTTCCTGATTAACTATTTAATTCCCCATACATTTTGGGGTGGGTTAATAGCTATCTCGGGCTATTTCGTGGTGTATGAGTATTGCCACTGGCACATGCATGTTCCACGCGGTCATCGAATCGAAAAATTTCGATGGTTCAAATATTTAGCAAAACATCACGAACTGCATCACAGATATTTCCAGAAAAACTTTTGCGTGCTTTTCCCGCTTGCCGATCTGGTATTCGGTACACTCATCACCGAAGAAAGCCTGGCGAAACAGAAAGCGGCACGAGAGGCTGCTTTGGCAGCAGGCAAGCTCACAACTCCAACTCTAGCCAGCCCAACTTCAAGGCAGGAGCAGAGAAGAAACGCCCGCAAACTGCGACAGATGCAAAAAACCCAGGGTCTTATAGAGGAGTTCTCAACCTATCGTGTTAAGAACAACTCCAAACGAAGATTTCGTAAGGATGCCAGACTACAGAAAGAGCTGGTTTCAGCCTCTAAAGACAGAGAATAACATAGGGTAGGTTGTGCCTTTCAAGATGCTCTAGCCAGGTGGTTAGAGCATCTTTTTTGTTATAAACGGTGTGAATAAGATGTTGTAGATCGTTTTCGATGCGGGGTAAATGTTATTCAAGACTGATTACAGACATCATTTTATAGATCCCGGAGTCTTTTTATGAGAGAAGCAGAGAACGACAAAGTTGCACAGTATTTGCCGGTGTACATTGTAAAATATTACGATGCTTGTTTGTTATCCAAGGCCAAATAAATTCAAATTATTCGTTCTATTCTATAGAGTGTGAGCTGAGTGGCATAGAGAGTACTTAGTTGTCAGGGAACACAGTACTGTCGCATACTATCCAATTATATATTATTACATATTAGTTAATTATACACCACCTAGAACTATCTAAAAACTCATACGAACTTAATTCTAGCATCTCAGAATAGCTATTATATCGATTGAGGTGTTTATTATTAGCAAATACGTTGAAGATATAAACATATACTTGACATATAGATGCGAATAAAGGTAAAATAGGCATATCCTGGGAGAATAAAACATCCTGGGAGAATAAAACATCCTGGGAGAATAAAACATCCTGGGAGATCTGAATATGAAACGTATCCTTTTTTCGCTTTTCCTCATTGTTTTGTGTCCCACTATCAGCAAAGCTGAAACTCTCCAAGTTGGTTCGTATGCTCCATATTACACAGCGTTGCCTTATAATGAGGTTACTTTCTGGGGTATTCTTACTCTTAGCTCACCACAATCAGAAGCTACCGGGTGGGATATTTATATAAACGCTCCTGGTTATAACATAACGTTAATAGATTTCCAGTTTCAAAATAATCTTGATGCAGGATTTGGAGTTCAGGGTGATCTTCCCGGTCAATATTCAGGCACGCTGGTTGCTCATTTCACCAATCCACAATATCAAAATGGTCAGTTGGCTGGAAGTGCAAGCGTAGTATTAGATTGATTACTCACAGTCAAGTTTGATCAGTTCGTAATTCTTTGAGAAATGGGGAGCATCGCTAACATGAACAAAGCATTCTGGTTTACGCTATTAAGTATAGCTATGCTATGCAGTCAAACCATCTTACTGGCTTCAGCGAATCCGGAGTTGAATCTATCCAAGTTTAGTGCGCTTCAGAGAGAAGTTTCCATTAATGCAGACCCCATTTCTCTGAGATCCTTTTTAAGCAAGCTAAGTAATACAAATGTCCAGCTTTTCTGTGAGGGAGAAGTGAAGCATCAAAAACTCCAGATGCATCTGGTAAATCGTCCTCTCTACCAGATTATGGATGCTGTTGCTGAACTCATCCCCGGTGAATGGGCAGCAGGCATAAAGCCCGGGACATACTATTTCAGTATGACTGATGCTGCAATCCATAAAGAACAACAATGGTGGTCTCTATACGATGAAGCGGTTCATAGAACGGTAAAGGAGCGGCAGCTGCTTTTAAAGCATCTTTTGATGTCACCATATAAGCCTGTTAGACCGAATGTAGAAATATCTGTTGAGCAGGCTGCATTGCAAAATAGACAAAATGAACCTGAACGGGCGTTTTTTAACAGCCTATCTCCAGATTTACAGAAGCAGATAATGGATAGTCAGGAACCCCTCAAGACTACTCAGTCGCAGGTAATTATTGGGGATGCCCCGGACATGTTAGTTCCTTTCAACTCACTATCAGACTATTCCCAGAAGCTGCTAATTAAGATAATCGAACAGTCACAGGGAACTGGCAGCACCAGCTATTCCCTCGCTACACTTCAGTCCATGAACCCACCTGTAAGTTTTCAGATTTCAAACTATCTCTTCTGTAATATTGTAGATCCATCCGGGAAGATTATCAGCAGATTTCAATCACCAGATGACTCGTTTTCAGAAGGAAAAATTAATTCTTTAGCCTTTATGGCAACATGGATGAACCAGAAACCTCTCCTTAAGTTTATGATAGATCATCCTAAACAAACCAGTTATCTGTACAGTAGTCTTGCTCAATATCAGGAAAGCACAGTTTGGAAGTCCAACCCGCCAGAAAAGGTCCATAACACGGATAAACCATTGAGTATAGCTAAATGGGAAGCAGGCACGCCAATCTCCCTCCAGAGAGGTTTAATGGCTGCAAATAGTGACCCAATCAGGCGCTCTGATCTTTTGAACTGGATAGAGAAGTACACAGGAATGGAGTATCTCTCTGACTATTACAGCTGCAAAGAAAAGCCTATGACCCTTGAGGAGCAGCATCGGAAGTTAGCTGTTCCCATAACTGAAGAACTGGACAGAATTGAAGCATCGAACGATTGTAGCTGGAAAAAAGACAGCAGCGGGATCACATTGTTGAGAGCTAACAGATGGTATCAGCTAGACAGGTTGGAAGTTCCAGACTCTATTCTCACAAAATGGATAGAGATGCTGCCACGAGACCAGGAAAGTTATCAATCGATGGTTAGTGATATGAGTAAACTACGAAGTGCTATGCGAACCCAGTTACAAATACTTCAGCAGGCTAATGTGTGGCTGTCGCCTTTTCAGCAGAGGTATGGCCTGAGATATTTTGTGCGGGAAGATAAGAAGGCGATATTCGACCCGATGCATCCTGCATATGTCCTTCGACCGTTTGAACAGACTTCTATTCTTCTGCGGCTTGATAACCATTTTATCAAGTTTTTTTCTTCTTTAACTCCAAACCTGCAGACCCTGCTTATTCACCGGAATCTATCAACATTTTCACTAAACACTGTGCAGGCAGAAAATGCAATCTATACCCAGCCTCAGATATACTTTTTAAGCCAGAACCCTGGACTGGCAAGACAGGTTCATTTGGAAGTAAAGCTTCTCAATGCTCAATTCTTTTATTTCGGGCAATTGCCAAACCCAGGCATGGATGTAACTGCAAATGGATGTTTGCCCGGCTACTTTCCAACACTCACAATTTCTCGTAGTACTGCTTTTTCGAATAGCACAGCTTCTCATTAAACGATTGGTGATGTAAACTGTTAATAATGTGGCTGTTCATTATCTAAAAATAAAATTATTTCTTTTCTCGTGTGTGTATCCATCATCGAGCGGGGGTAAACAGGGTCATCACCACCCGGCAACCAGGCAATCATTTAAATATCCATACTGCAATCTCGCTATTCCCGCATCCAACTCTCTTATGACATACTTATAACAAAGTCCCACCGAAACTGTCTCAATAAATAGTATTTCGACAAGCAGATGTTTACAGAAATACGTGCAGACTCACCTGTATCCGGCATAGTATAGATGCCTTGATGGGAGATCGTAGAAATTCTTGTGCTGGGGTTCTGAATATTCATAATGGAATGTTGATGCTATGAAGGAACTGTGTCTGAGGGTGAAGAAATAGAGTTTGAATTGAAACTCATAGCATGAGGGAGACGATTATGCTAACAGCGGATCAACTACAGTTTTACAAAGATAACGGTTATATCCTTATAAAAGGGCTGTTTTCATCTGAAAGAGCCCAACAGTATAGAGCTCATGGACATGCTCTTATAGAGAGGCTAAGCAAAAGGGAAAGTGTTGACGCAACATGGGGCAGTGCCAGAGAAGGCGTGGCAGGTGCACAGAAGACCAGCCTGCTTCACTGTCATGATGTGCAGTACTACGACTCGTTGTTCTCTTCGTTGTTGGTGGATGATGCTTTAACATCCATAGCGGCAGATATCATAGGCTCCCAGAATGTGCAGCTGCATCACAACAAGATGTTTATTAAACCACCAGAAAAGGGAAGTCCGTTTCCAATGCATCAGGATCATCCCTATTTTCCGCACGAGAAGCATTCCATGATCGCAGCGATTCTGCATTTTGATGATGCACCCATAGAAAAAGGCTGTGTACGTGTGGTTCCTGGAAGCCATAAAAGTGGACCTCTTCAGCATATGGATCAGGGTGGCTGGCATCTGCCATTTAGTGAGTATCCTGTTGAGAGTGCTATCCCATGCGAAGCCGAAGCAGGAGATGCCCTGTTCTTTAGTTATCTAACGGTCCATGGTTCAGGGATAAACGTAAGTAATGAAGCTCGTACTACGCTCCTTATACAGATGCGCGATCCTGAGGATCCACCTACTGTGGACACTCATATCTCCAGAGGACAGGGAATGATGCTGCGTGGAATAAACCCAACAGCTGGTGTGGAGATGCCAAAGTAATGGTTTTTTCCAACACAAATCATGATCTCGGGAATGTGCACCCCGCAGGACTGCCTCTGGATGGATTCACCAAAGAGGAGTTCCTCAAGAGGAGGCAGGCACTCCACGCACTGCATCCTAACATGATCATTATTGTGCGCGGCAATGAAGAAAGGGGAGCCAGTTTTCCGCTCCCTTTCCGTCAGAACAGCTCATTCTTCTACTTCACCGGATTGGATACACCAGGGTGCACTCTGGTACTTTTGCCAGATGGAATTGCAGCAAATACAGGTGCACGCGAACTTAAATCCTCCACAAGTGAGATTCTGTTCCTTCCTGACCGTAATCCTGCAGAAGAGGCATGGACTGGTGAAAAGTTAGGACCAGGAGAAGTGACCGAAGGCATTACCGGCATTGAAAAGACAATGCCGGTATCGAGTCTGTGGTCTGTGCTGACAGGCTGGCTGAAGCAGTGTGCCATTGTGGGACTGATGGCTCCTTATGGAGAACATTGCGCTATCTCTGAGGAATATGAGCTGATGCAAAGAGTTCAAAGCATCGCTCCAGTGGTAACGTGTACAGATATTGCCCCAGCACTGGCAGTTTTGAGATCGATTAAATCGCAAGCGGAGATCGATAGAATGAGGCAGGCTGTGCGGGTAACCATGCATGCACAGAGGGCTGCCGAGGCTGTAATCAAATCAGGAGCGGGCAGGGGAGAGTATGAGGTTGAAGCTGCGATACAGCATGCATTCCACTCACTCAATGCATCGCCATCGTTCGCCCCGATTGTTGGCTCAGGAATTCGATCTACCGTGCTGCATTACGAGAGCAACTCCCAGATAATGCAGGGTGGAGACAGCGTGGTAGTGGACATTGGCGCATACGTTGGACACTACTGTGGAGATATTACTCGTACCTATCCTGTCGGCGGCTCATGGTCTGAAAGACACCAGCAGATTTACGATCTGGTGAGGGCTGCACATCATCATGTGGTAGACAGTTTCCAGCTTGGAGTGGATACAATTCTGTCTGTTGCTGAAACGTGCAAAAAATTCTACAACGCATCGCCGCTAAGAGCAAAAGGTGCAGATGGGAATGAGCAAAATATGGACGCATTTTTGCCACATGGAATCTGTCATCATTTAGGACTGGACGTGCACGATATCCATAAGTCAGTAGATTGGAAGGCTCCTTTGAAACCAGGTGCAGTAGTTACCATAGAGCCGGGGCTGTATCTGCCAGGTGAAGCAATAGGCGTGCGCCTCGAAAACGACTACGTGGTAACTGAACAGGGACTGCAGTCGTTGGGAGAACCAGTCTAGTGGGGTATGCAACCATGTATCCGGAATCCATAACGATAAAGCCTCTTGAAAATCCCCCTGATTTAACTGTGACATTATCTGGGTCAAAATCCATCACAAACAGAGCTCTCATTATGGCTGCTCTCGCTGATGGCCAGACAACCCTGTATGGTGCACTGAAATCTGAAGACACTGAGGTAATGCAGACTGCGTTGCAGGCTCTAGGCATTCAGATAGAGAGTTCGGACGATGGGAGTACCATCATAATTGGTGGGCTGGGCGGACATATCCCTGAGCATTCAGCTCAGCTCAATCTTGCGAACTCTGGCACTTCTATCAGGTTCTTATCGGCACTGTGTGGATTAGGTCGAGGTGAATTCAAACTGGATGGCACCGAGCGAATGAGAATGCGTCCGCAGGCAGATCTCCTCTCTGGCTTGAACCAGCTTGGTGTTGATGCCGAGTCAGTGCTGGGGAATGGTTGCCCTCCACTAAGAGTGAGAGGGGGTGGTAAGGTAGTTGGCGGTGTATGCCGAATTAATGCTGAGGCTAGCAGCCAGTTTTTAACTGCACTGCTCATGATTGCACCATACGCTGAGAATGATGTAACAGTGGAGGTTATTGGACCATTTCGTCCTCTATACGTAGCGATTACAACAGAGATGATGCGACAGTGGGGGGTTACGGTTGAGCAGTCGAGATCTGCCTTTCATGTACGCGCCGGGCAGCACTACTCGTCACAGTCCAACTACCAAATAGAGCCAGATGCTTCAGCTGCTTCCTACTTTTTTGCTGCGGCTGCTCTCACTGGGGGCAGTGTAGTAGTGAAAGGGTTGCGGGAAGATTCGCTTCAGGGCGACGTGCTCTTTGCTACGAGAGTGCTGAAAGAGATGGGCTGTGTGGTGGAGTTTACAGACAATGGGATAAAGGTAACAGGTCCCAAATCGGGTCAGCTGAAAGGCGGCAAGTGGGATATGAGCGCGATCTCAGATACGTCCCTCACGCTGGCAGCCATAGCGCCTTTCGCCAGTGAGCCAACCACAGTGACAGGGATTGCACATGCCCGGCTTCAGGAATGTGACCGTATTTCAGCAATATGCACTGAGCTGTCTCGATTGGGTGTAAAGGTTGATGAGTATGACGACGGATTCAGGATTTGGCCATGTGACCAGATCCAGCCAGCCAGTCTGCAAACCTATAAAGATCACAGAATGGCGATGAGCCTTGCGCTGATTGGTCTTAAGGTGGAAGGGATAACTATCCTAAATCCAGACTGTGTGGCTAAAACCGTGCCAAACTACTGGCAGTTGCTGGAATCGCTTAGAAGTTAGGCTTCAATTGAACCTGGAACGCTAAACGGTGCTTCAAGGCTGGCCTGCACCACAGGCAGTTTAATCTGCATCCTTCCCAAAACTGTTAATCGACCCGGTTCGCAGCGGATTTCATCTAAACGTACAGGAATTGGCAGCTTAGACAGGTCCAGAGGAATGTGAGCGTTGATTTTCCCCTCAATGAATTCTGAGATTACTGAAACCAGCGAAAAGCCCAGTACTGACACTTTAACATCCACCTTGATTCTGATACCATTTTCAATTTCAAGTACTGCATCCACCGAAGCTGGAAAGTGCACAAAACCTTTTGAAATCTGACCATTTATACGTACCTTACCAGTAAGCAGCTGAAATGACACATCTTTTAGAGGTATGTTATCTGGAAGATTTGTGAGCAGCAGAGAGGAAAGATTCACCTCTGATATCATCGCACGAAAACAGATTTCCCCAGTGGATATTTTCGGTTTCGAATTATCAGAATCGGGAGCTGTAACATTTACTGATTTTCCATCCAGTTCAATCTCGTCAATGAGAACATCAGATCTCAGTCGCACGTTACGGAGAATTATGTTCGCACTCTCTACCTCTATGCGGCGCGGCTCGGTGTTCACATCGTGATCTGGGGCTGTCATCGCCCTTCCCGTCCTGGACCTGGACTGGTTACTGCACCTTGATACCCGGTTCCAAGAATTTCAGTGCTGGATCCACTATGTTTGATATCAGGTCCCCCGCTGTTATTTCTTCCTACGCCGCTGCCTTCCGAACTAACTGCTATACCAGGGCCTTCATCCTGAGTGATGAGTTCACTGTCTGGTCCAGGTGTTGTATGTGGCACCTGGAATGCATCACATCCTGCAAGGCCCAGTGTCATTACTGCTAGACCACAAATCACAATCAATTTTCGAAAAGACATCAATTAACATCCCTTATGAATAAGTTCAGGTATGTGAGAATAAGACTGTTCAACAGGGTAGAAAAGTTTCATCTCCATACCCTATGACCTCATCTCATCATAGTTAAATCTATTGTAGCCTGTTTTATGGTTTCGTGCATAGTCCATTCCACATAATCCCAATAAATACCACTAAAAATTACCAGTTTTTACGCCGAGAATATGTCTGGTATGGTGGAGTTAAATTTCACTGACATCATCTACTAATCCTGTAGACCCATACAGGAGAGCCCTATTAGGCAGGAAGCCTATATCCGGACTATCAATAGTTCAGGGGCATATCATGGAGGAGAAGAACCAGTAATGGGAATGTACATCAACACAAACATCACGGCTATGAATGCCTTGATGAACCTGACCAACGTAAGTAACAACGTTGCAACAGACATCCAGCAGCTCTCCAGTGGGCTAAGGATAAATTCAGCGGCAGATAACCCCGCTGGTCTCATCATTTCACAAAGCCTGCAGTCTCAGATCAACGGTCTAAATCAGGCAGTTGCGAATAGTCAGGATGCTAACAATCTGATTAAGACTGCAGATGGAGCATTGTCTGAAGTAAGCAACCTTCTGCAGACTATAAGACAACTCGCAGTGCATGCCGCCAACACTGGTGTTAATGACCAGGTTGCTGTTCAGGCTGACCAGACACAGATCACCTCTGCAGTAGGAAGCATACAGCAGATAGCACAGAATACACAGTTCGATGGCAAAAACCTTCTGAACGGTACATCTGGTATCTCTGCAGCAATCACGGATACTAAAGACCTTGCAGGTATCAGCATTGGTGGCGAGTTCAACAATCTTGCAACCCAAAGTGGGACACTTTCACTGAAAGTGACACAGGTTGCAACCAGAGCGAATGTGATAGGTACTGTTACATATGCAACTGTGAACTCCAGCATGTCCACAGCAAGTGGTACTACCATTGGCAACGGCGGCACAATCGTCATTAATGGCCAGTCATTCAACATCACTGGTTCTGATACAGTTCAGACTGTTTTGAATGACATTAACAACCTTTCAACAAGTACTGGTGTTTCGGCTCAGTTCAGCTCAGCTAACGGCAGTGGAACCATTGTGCTTACCCAACAGAACTATGGTGCAAACTTTAAGGTTGTTGAGAACGAAAGCAATGCACTCATTGCAGGCACAGCAGGTACCTCGGCTGTAGGAACCAATGCACTGGCATCTGTTACAGCGTATGCCCTAGTGAATGGTACAGCACAGCTAACCACAGCGCTGTTCACCGGCGGCGTAAGCTCAACCGATTCTGGATTACAGCTTACAGATGCTAATGGCAACTCCATCCTGTTAACCGAAGCTGCCCTGACCGATGCCAATACAGCCTTTCCTGTTCCTATGGCAAGCATCACATCTGGCAACCTTCAGTTTCAGATTGGAGCAAATGCTGGACAGGTGGTTTATGCAAGTCTCGGTAATGTAAGTGCTGCTAATCTTGGCACCACAGTGATTGCCGGGCAAAGTGTGGCTACGATAGACGTTACCACTGCCCAGGGTGCTGCAAACGCAATGAACATAACCGATGCGGCTATTCAGCAGGTATCCACACTGCGTGCCCAACTCGGAGCATTTGAGTCAGATACACTGAACCCAACCATTCAGTACCTTGGTGTTGGTGCGGAGAATCTGTCCGCGGCTCAGAGCCAGATCCAGGATACGAATGTGGCCGCATCAGTGGTTGACATGACGAAAAATCAGATTATTGAGCAGGCTGCAACTGGCGTGTTGGCACAGGCGAACACCGAACCTCAGCTTGTCCTTAAGCTGATCCCATAAGTAACCCTCAAGAATGAAACTGGATAAATTTCTATTTATTCAGTTTCATTCGCAACTTGTAATGAATGAAGAATTGAGATGGATCAGGTTTCATTTAGATAACCTGGCCCGAAGGAGTATGATATGGTAAGCACTGTAGGCGGTGGTTCGAACTCTTCAGGATCCGGTACTGGATCCTCTTCAGGATCTGGTTCATCAACAACTACCAGCTCACTTAATGGTCAAAATGGCTTATATGGTGTTGTTAACAATCAATCCAACAGCTCCGTCACGTTTTCTGGACTGGCATCTGGTATCAACACCAGCGCGATTATTCAGCAGATGCTCGCTGTGGACGCTTTGCCTGAACAGGTGTTTACAGCAGATCAACAGAAAATTTCCCAGCAGGAGAGCTCCTACAACAGCATTCAGACTCAGCTGGTGGGACTACAGGCTGCAACCATACCGCTAGATAACCTTCAGTCATTTGACCTGGTTACGGCTACATCAAGTAATCAGAGTGCAGTAACGGTTACGGCTCAAACTGGTGCTCAGCTAGGTACGCATAGTGTAACAGTTAGCTCATTGGCTAAATCAGAAGTTTTAGGATCTGCTCCACAGACAAGCCAAACCTCTCCATTAAATTTCAGTGGACAAATTCTTATAAATGGCCAGGCTATCACTGTTCAGCAGGGAGACAGCCTTCAGAGCCTTGCATCGAATATCAATGCCGCAAATGCAGGTGTGAATGCATCCATTATCTCACCTACCTCTGGTCAATACTATCTAACATTAGGCAGCAATAACAGCGGTCTTCAGGGAAAGATTAGTGTTTCTGATGTGGGTAGTGGGAACCTTATGAGCCAGCTAGGTTTCACCGGAGGTGCCTCGTCTATTTCACATGTACTCCCTGGAACAGGTGGAGGCGCAGGCTCTGATCTTTTCACAGATGCTGTCACTCCAGTTGGCAATCTGCAGGGTATAAGTACTCCTCCTTCCGGAACTGTGCAGATTACCATGAGTGGTGGAGCAACCAGGAGTGTGAGCATTGATCTTGCCACGCAGTCTCTATCCGACATTGCAAGTTCAATCAATAGTGCATTTGGATCAAATGCCGCTACAGTTCAGACGGTGACCAATCCTATTACAGGAACAAGCGAACAGCAGCTCCAGATAGCAGGTGCCACCGGGTTTGTTGATAGCAACAATGTGCTTTCTGCACTGGGAATTTATCAGAGTGCACCAGGTACCGGACAAGTACTTACCGCAGCCCAAAATGCCAGCTACACGCTGGATGGAATACAGGCGACCAGTGCTACAAACTCAATATCCTCTGCAATTTCTGGAGTTACAATCAACCTTCTTCAGGATAGTACTACCACCGGAACGGGAGCTCCTGCTTCTGCCAACTTTACAATTGCTCCAGATACAACCACGATAACAACCAACATCCAGGCATTTGTAACGCAGTTCAATAACACTGTTGATCAGATTAATGCCGTTTCATCCTACAACTCATCAACTGGTGGAACAGGTCCTCTATTTGGAGACAGCACTACCGAAAACATTCTGAACACAATTACAGGTGCAGTAACTGCGCCAGTGGCCGGGTTGCCATCGAATATGAACTCCCTCGCATCAATTGGAATCACGATTGATCCGAGTGGTAATGGACATCTGAATCTGAACTCCACTACTCTAGCGTCAGCCCTGTCTTCGAATCTGAAGGGAGTGGCACAGATATTCCAGCAGTACGGAAATCCTACAGATGCTAACGTTCAGTTTGTGTCAGGAACTAACCAGACTCAGCCTTCACCTTCTGGCGGGTATGCAATCAATATCACCCAGCCAGCAACTCAGGCGACATTTACAGCATCCACTGCTCAGACTCAACCACTGGCAGCTGCTGAAACGCTCACATTTGGAGGTCCTCTGTTTGGTACACAGGCTGTGGTTGGTGGATCCAGCAGCACTCTCACCGGTTCCACGGTATCTTTGCCTGCAGGAAGCACCGCCCAGCAGGTAGTGGACTTGATCAACTCCAACCCCACGGTGGGATCCCAGGTGTCTGCTTCTCTTAACGCTGCTGGCTTCCTTCAGCTCATCTCTAAACAGTACGGTAGCCCTGCCGAGTTTCAGGTTGTTTCCTCCTCTCCAGGGGCAGCAAATACCTCGGGAATAGGATCAGCCGTTACAACCGCTACAGGGCTTGATGTTCAGGGCACCATCAATGGTGAGACAGCAACTGGTACAGGCCAGTTCCTGGTAGGCAGTCAGACAGGAACAAATGGTTCAGGCGTTGGACAGGCTGTTGGACTCGATATAAGGGTCTCAGGTACCACTACAGGCTCGTATGGAAGCATATCCTATACAAGTGGCGTTGCCGACCAGATTGGAGGATTTATTCAAACACAAACAGATCCTACCAGCGGTGCAATTACTCAGGCTCTCTCTTATCTGCAGACTCAGTATAACAATGACCAGACGAATATCAATGAGATCCAGGCTAACGTATCTGCTCAACAAACCATGTTACAGTTAGAGTTCGCCAGCATGGAGTCCACAGTATCTACACTAAAATCAGCAAGTGGAGCACTTGCTTCGATAGGCTTGAGCGTTGGTACTTCCTCTTCGTCCAGTTCGTCATCTTCATCAACCGGCACTCAATCATCAAGCGGATCTGGTTCTGGCTCATCCGGTGGTTAGTACGAATTAATTGTTCAGAAATTTAAATTAGAAGTGGGAAACAACTCAATGAGTTCTGATGACAGGTTTCTTCCAGGGAGTGCAGTTATTAAGCCAGGAACTACACCAGCACGTAATCGTGCTGGTGCCAGGCACGCCCAGTATCTTAAGTCGCAGGTTGAAACAGCCTCACCAACTCAGTTGATTCTAATGCTGTATGATGGGGCGAACAGGTTCTGTTCCATGGCACTGGACGCCATGGAACAGAAGGATTATCAGGGGCAGAACACAGCACTACAAAGAGCTCAACAGATTCTGTCGCATCTTATCACATCCCTGAACCTTGAAAAGGGTGGGGACATCGCTGTGAATCTCCAACATCTGTACTTTTATCTGTACGAGCAGTTAGTATTTGCCAATCTGAATGACAAACCTGAAATAGTGCGGGAAGTACAGGGGCACCTGATAAAGCTTCGTGAGGGATGGGCGGAGGTAGATAAAAGTGCCCGCATGGGTACCCTATCGAATGATGAACTGAAATCCAAGCTAATTCAGGATGGCTCAGATGCAAAACATTAGTGAGTCAAGCAGCAAATCTCTTGCAACTGTTGAGGCACTCTCAGCACTGACAGACAGTTTGGATGCGGCAGTGAAAGCTCACGATCTGGAGAGAGTTGCAGTCATTTCCAGTCAGCTATTAGTACCCATTCAGAAGTTTTTGAATGAACAGCGGGAAGAGGAAAATGCCCAAGCGAAGCTGGTAGCAGCACACATCCGCGCCAGACTTGAAAAAAACACTGAAATCCTCACAGGAGAAATGGAGGGTATAGCTTTGAGATTAAAAAAACTGCGTAGAAATAGACTGCAGGTTATCAAAACTGATGAGATTACCCTGCGTAACAGTGTGGCAAGGCGCATAAACCGCGTATTGTAGCGCATTTGTGAAATACAGCTATACAACCTGAACAACACAGATAGTATCTGGTTGGATTCAGGTTGTTTTTTTTGATACTACTGGTCTGCTTTGCAGTTAGTAAGAATAACGGATATGTTATCTTCGTCCTATGTATCGGGCAAGGGGGCTTTCAATAAAGAGAAGTAAGATAGCTATGAGAATGAGTGTCCGCCATAACTCCTGACCATATCTTTCGTGCTTGACGGCCTGTGCCAGCTCTTTTTCGGTAGAAACAGTTGTTAGTTTGGACGGTGTGACTCCTGCAGTTATCAGTTTCGTTCTAATATCTGTGAAGGGCTTTAGATCTGATTCCTGCAACGGAAGGTTGACACAGAAGGTCTCGCTGGCTCCTCCGGGGATATGTACATGATAGATACCTGCTTGCAATGTGTCGTTAAACTGAAACGAGACCCCATTTGGACCCAGCACCGAATTACTCGTGATAACCTGATTATTTGGAAGCGTAACCGAAATCTTCCTACCCGATGCCGCTAGCGGAAGTGAGAGCTGAATTGGGTCTCCAATTTGAAGATTTCGATGGGAATCAGCACCTGATGAGAGGTCAGCCAGAATCTGATAGAGCAGCGGAAGCCATGTGGCAGCATGTTTTGGAAGATCGTTCCATGATGTGTCTGCTGTCGATGCAAAGAACATCACTTTGCCTAATCCTACTCTAGTCTCAACCAGAGCGGGATATCCCGAGCTAAATTTAACCAGAGTGATGGTCTGTCCCGATGGGCTGGAATCAGTTGAAGGAACCATCCTGATGTAGTGTGAGAAGTGTGAGCTTCCAATATCGACCTGTGAGGTGTCTTTGAAAAGTGCCAGTGGTGAACTGGAGGTAATGCTGCCAGAGTCTAGAGTCACTGCCGAATCGGATGAAAGCTGCTGGATATTGGAAAGTCTGGCGGGAAGAATGTCGTTAGCATTGAGCACAGAGTTCAGTTCAGGCAGATTTGGGTGCGCGCCCGGAAATATAAGAACTCCCCCTCCCATACGAGTATATGTTGCAAGCGCCGCTGCCTCTGAAGGCGAGATACTGTTTACTCCAGTGAGAATCACTGTGGCATATCTGCTAAGCGGTGTTGAGTTGTATTGAGTTCCTGCCAAAAAGTGAGGTGAAAATATGTGAATATGACTATCTGGCTGTAGGGCAGCGGCAAGCCAGAATGAAGCATTGGAGGTACCTGCGGCAGAGAGGTCATCCACTAAGACAGGGATATGATCCTCCGATTTTATTACGAAATCCGCTGTGTTATCTTTGGCTAAGACATCTATCAGTGCGCCTGAGGATACAGAGATGGCTCCGGTATGTTCTCCAGGTGTTGGGAAGTAGGGAGTAAAGAGCAGGTTTGAAGAGCTGTATGGGTCGAGATGGATCTGCTGCGGCTGTGCAGGTGTACCGCCGTCGATAGACATTTCAGCCACGATATTGGCAGCCCTGGGGCTGAAGTTGCTAACCGTTGCCTGAATGTGTGCCGGCAGGTCTGGTGTTACCAGTTCTCTGTCCGGAGATTGCAGATGCACAGCGATATTGTTCCTGTCTGCTGGCTGCAGCCCCGCAGATACCCATGTGATAGGCGCTATCTTAGAGATGCGTTTCCATATGCCGTTTGAGGCACGCAGGTTTTTATCCTGTGGCCATCCCACACGCTGATCATCTGATATCCAGAAAACCTCCGGGTACGGAGCATTTACTTTCTGCAATCTGTTCAGCACCATACGAGCGGCAGTAAGGTAGTCTGTGGAACCATCTGACAGATTTGTGTTGGCAACTTTCCTGCTGGCAGCATTCAAGTCAAAGCTTGGGCCTTCCACCAGGTTGACTGTGCTTCCATTCATCAACAGAATAGATACCGAATCGCCCTGTTGCAGCAGACGTGTCAGCAGCTGATGTGTATCCGCTTTCGCCCGGTCCCAAGCGCTTTTGCTGCCTGGCAGTCGCTGCGACATACTGAGGGAGTTATCTAGCACGATTACGGCATACACCCGCCCATTTTGGCCCGGGATATGAACCACGATCGATTTAAGTAATGGACGTGAAAGGGCAAGAACTATACACGAAATGATTAGCATGCGAATAAATAGAAGCAGCCACTCCTCAATCTGTATCCTTCGCCTCTGTTTCCTTTGAGACTGGAGCAGAAACTCCATTGCAGCCCATTTCACAACGGGTAGTTTTCGTCTTCTAAGCAGATGTATAAGAAGAGGAATGAGAGCTAGTGCCAAAGCTCCCAGAAAGAGGGGGTTTAGAAATGACATGTATTACTATTTACCCTGAGCACTTCTTGAAGCCAGATACTTCGATAACGTGGTATCCACAGGCAAATCGGTTCTCAGCTGCACATAGTCTGCACCCATCTCCCTACAGCCTTTTTCTACCTGTTTAACAAATTCGGAGAATGCTTCCAGATACTGTTTTCGGATTGCGTTTGGCTCAATAGTAAGAGCCTCCTCGTCTTCAAGACCCTCAAATCGTGTGGCATTCTTGAAAGGAAATGTGATTTCGTCGGCATCCAGAACGTGAAACAGAATGACCTCATGTCTCTTGTGTTTTAAATGCCTCATTCCCCTAAGGAGCTGATCGATATCAGTAAACAGGTCGCTAAAAAGCAGTGCAATCCCTCTGCGTTTCATTCGCTCTGCGATATCGTGGAGGGTCTCACCGATGCCAGATTTTGTGCCAGAACTTTCCATACCCATGGCATCCAGCAGAATACGCAGGTGTGATGGTGCTGATGAAGGAGGAATATATCTCTGAATATTTTGAGAAAAGAGCGCAAGCCCTACACTATCTCTTTGTCGCAGTAAGAGTGAGGCAATGGCAGCGGCAGATACTGAAGCATACTCTCTTTTCGAGAGTGCCGAAGTCTGGCCTTTGTATTCCATGCTGGTACTGATATCCAGAAGTAGGATTGCTTTTAGATTTGTCTCTTCCTCAAACTGCTTGATATGGAAACGATCGGATCTTGCATATACTTTCCAGTCTATGTGTCTAATCTCGTCGCCAGGCACATAATCTCTGTGTTGGGCAAATTCCACACTACTTCCTCTGTGTGGGCTTCTGTGCATACCCGATATCAGACCCTCCATAACAGTACGCGCTCTTAACTCCAGCTTGCTTATTCGCGCCAAAGTTTGTGGGTCTGCGGCTGTTTGGGTAGATACTGATTTTGTTTCCATAGATAATTATTTCACCAGATATTTCTGCAATTCCTGCAGGCAGTTATTACATCTTAGACGCGTTATTTACAGAAGAGATACATCTTATCCTTGTTGAGAGGGTCTACATGAAATTTAGAAAATCAGCATTCTGTACACTGAGTTAAAGGTAATGGTTGCTGGGAGCGATTCATACGAATGATATTTTCTATTCGCAATGGACTGCATACACAGCTTCCTGTTGATTCCAGATCCCAGGTGTCCACAATTACAAGTCCTCTTTTAAGTTCTAATGCAGATTTAAGAGCTTCTTCAATCAATTTAAGGTTTGGAGGCGATACATAACCCAGGCCATGCAGCATTTCCATGGCACCATTTCCAAGGCGTGTTGGTATCATTGAACAGATTCTGGCACCAGCATCAAATGCTGCCTTCAGGCTGAAAAGCAGATTATTGAGGCTTTGCTCCGGGCTTTCGAATGGAGGCTGTATCATGATGAACACTCGCATATCGATATCCCAATTATGTAATCTTTCTGCTGCCTTTCTGAAATCCTCTACTGTGAACCGTTTGTTAAGTTTATTTAAAATCTCAGGTATTGCGGACTCTAAACCAATTGCTACTTCGAGCCTGCCTGATATGAGTTCACTGAAATGCTTGCAGCTCTCTGCAATGTAGTATGGATGGCTCTCTACAACTATTTTGCGATAGGAAGCCGTCAGTTCTCCAATTGAGTTGTAATCGGTTACTGGAACTGATCTGGAATCGAAGAAGCTGCCTGCATTATATAGCTTTATCCAATCTGCTTCGGGAAGCATCTCCAGTGCGGAATTAATTTGGATGGGTATAGCGCCCTCAGGAGTGTTTCTGTTGAGAGTTTGCTTCCACAAATCACACATTATGCATCTGAAACTGCATTCTCTATTCGCCAGAAAGAGGGTATTGCATGAGACGTCTGTCCCATTCCCCAGTGGCTCATACTCATGCATTTGTGCAACACATGAGTATGCGTCTATTTCTGCTTTCACTGGGCGGCTTTGCAGAATCCACCTGTCAAGATCTCGCTGGTTTAATGCGGAAGGATCCAATTAGAGTGAATATGTTGGTAGAGGAATGTTAAGATCGTTCCCTGAAACCTTCTCTGCATCGGTGTCCCATGCAGTTTTCAGTCGCTCTTCCCATTGTGAGAGATACACTTGTCTGCACCAGGATTTTGAGATGCGCCAGGTTTTATATACCTCACCTCCAGCGCCATCCTGAAATCGTCGTTTTGGAGGAGTGGGTATCTCAATGCCGAGAACATGTTTAGTACCCTCCTTCACAATATCCCCTTTTAAGGTATAGAGCCTTTCAATGCTTCCATTGCAGATGGTAGTGTATGGTATGTCTGTAGCTGCAGCTATGCATTCTCTTGTTGTATATGGAGAGAAGGCGGTAAACCCGTATTTCCTTGCTGGCGCGTATGTTCGCACATAGCTTCTGGATAACCCACCGGAATATGTGAGGCTGTGCTTTATTGCATCCACGCCCCAGCCTTCCTGGTATAAAAGAGGATTTCTCAATACACTGGATAGAGTGAGGTCGGAATCTTCCAGAGGGTAGTCTTTCAGGTTTTCATCACCGCCATCTCCATCCAGCAGATATTTCAGGTTTGGATACCGCTCACGAATTCCCTTGAGCAACGTGAGCGCGACCGCGGAACACTGTACATCAAGAGGATGATAGTCTTCAATCACCTCAATTGCCTCATGCATATTCACACTGTCTGGAGAAGCAGTAATTCGCTCCCAGGTATGCTCCAGTCCCAGCTCTTTTGCAATCACCTCTGCCTGGGCAGCATCTTTTCCACCGCCCAGATCCAGAGTAAAAGCTCTGATATTATCCGGGTTTCTACCTTCTGCAGACATAACATACCGTGCTAGCAGCCAGACTGAGGTGCTGTCAATGCCTCCGGAGAATGCAATTCCGATCTGTTCACCCTCTGGCACTTCAGTAATCCATTGCTGTAATGAATGCATTGCTGCTGAAATATATGTGGTGCCACAACTTTGTATGTTTGCATCTGCTGTCTCAACAGGATTATTAAAGAACCTAAAGTGTCTTGGAGCGGGATCAGGACATCCTATCTGATCTATTTCAAGTAGGTAGTGTGCTGGAACCATTCTGGTGTATGCAGGATCAAACTGCCACCCAATCTTCTGCTCGCAACACCACTGAAAGAGAGTGTCGATACGGTCTGCTGCAATTAAAAACGGTCCATGGAACATTTTTGCGACAAAGTAGCGCAATGGAATTCCAATTGTACGTGCCAATCTCACAGTATGACCCTGACGTGCTACGCCTGCAAAATGACCTTTGGTGATCTGCAGATACTGTATGTCTGCATTTTGAATTGCGCTGTGTAACTCTGTGGGTTTGGTATTTCCTGTGCCTGAAGCGGATACTCCTGCAAGATCAACCAGTCTCTCTATACCTTGAAGCATTGTCGTATCTCCTAATTCTCTATATCTCATACGGTTCGAGAGACAGAGCTTGTTTTCCTGCTAGCTGAATAACATACTGTATAAACAGCAATAAATATAAAGTTCACGATTATAATGAACTTTATTGGGAGTGTCTCGTCTGTGACTCTGTAATCGCGATAAGCTTGCGATAACATACAACAAATAGTAATAGACTACAACAGATATGAATAGATATACTATTCAGACACACAGAGGAGACTAGAAATGAACATTAACATTAAACGCATTGCTGCGTTTACTTCACTTGCAGGTTTAGCCGTTGTGATGGGTTTTGGTTCAACCACACCATCCGCTGCCCAGGTACCAGGAGTGGCTGCACCAGCCGGTAGAGAAAGACACGAGAAGATGCTTGAGCCACATCAGAAGATTGTACGAAGCATCAAAGTTCTTAATCGTTTGGATCATATGCTGACTACAAAAGTGGATCACGATTTCCAGGGTCACAGGGTAATGGCTGTTAAAGACATTGAGCAGGCAATTTATCAGCTAAAACTGGCACTCAAGGCAGACCACAAGTAGATTAACGCTAATGGCACGCGATACATCGGATTAGGTCTTTCATTGAGATACAGGGAAGGTTCTTCAGAGAACCTTCCCTGTTTTGCTGTTACCCTGTTATTTATATCAGCTTAAGAACATGTCGAATCAATTGCGTATATAGAGGTAAACTAGTTTTGTATCCGAGTCACATAGTTGTATCGGATAGAAAACGAATATGTGGAAAGAGGCAGACAGCATGACTGATTCAAATCCATTACGAGTAATGGTATGGGATGAAAACCCTGCACACGCACCAAAAGAGGTGTACCCCCACAGTATTAACGGCTGCATAGCATCGAATTTGAATGAGATGAGTAAAGGTTCTGTCTTTGCATTTCGTTCAAATCTGGATGATCCCGAACAGGGGTGCTCGGAAGCTGCACTATCCGAGACAGATGTTCTCATCTGGTGGGGGCATGCGAGGCATCGTGAGGTGAGTGATGAGACTATGATGCGTGTGTATCATCATGTGCATCACAGAGGTATGGGATTTTTGCCACTCCATTCTGCACACTATGCAAAAACCTTTCAGGCTGTGCTATCTTGTCCTGGCCATCTCAAAGGTGGATGGCGCGAGGGGAATCCTCCAGATACCGAGGAGATCACGGTAGCTGCTCCAAAGCATCCGATTGCTCAGGGTGTTGAGCCGTTTGTGCTAGATAGGGAAGAGATGTACGGCGCACCCTTTGATGTTCCTCCTCCTCAATGCGTGGTGTTTCAGTCGTACTTTCCAGTAGGCTCAGAGTATTTCCCATCGGGTATGTGCTGGTCTGTTGGAGATGGCAAGAAGCCTGGGTTCACTAGCGGTGGGGGCAATGGAGAACATGAAGGGGAGGGACTGGGACGGGTGTTCTATTTCCGTCCAGGTCATGAAACTTTTCCAACCTATTCACATCCCATGGTACAGAAGATCCTTCTGAACGCGGTTTTATGGTGTGGACGAAGATAGTGAGGTTTTACCATTGAGATGTGTCATGAAGGCGAACTGAAACACCGCTTTCATGAGTTCATCCCAGTGGAAATAGCGCTCAGGCAGTTCAGAGAGATCAAACAGGTCAACGCCGCGAGATTCAAAGCCAGATGGTGGAGTCTCGCGGCTCAGTACTTCTGCAATGTATGCGGGAACCAGATAGGAAGGTCCGTTTTCAGGCTTGAAAAGGTATGAACCCAGAATGGACAGGTCTCCAACCACAATCCCGGCCTCCTCATATGCTTCACGTCTTACTGCAATTTCTGCTGTCTCTTGTTTTTCCAGATGTCCACCCGGTATACACCATCCTCTTCCCTCAATATCCGCTACAACAAATTTATTATCTTCGAAGGCAAACAGCAGTGCAGATTTTATTTCAACATTTTCCGGAATGCCTTCATCAAGCGGCAGAAATGTGGCCACACTATTGAGCATGTTCACAACAGGAAACAGGTGTGCTTGCATCAGTGGTTTAACTCACAGAAGGCATGAAAAGTCACAATGGCATATAGGCCGATAGAACTTATAACCACTGCTGACCACCCCGCATTCCTTGTGGAACAAAATGCTTCTCAAATTTGGAGATGGCATATCTATCAGTCATTCCAGCAACGAAATCACATACCGACTGTGCTCGTTCTTCCATGCTGCTATCTGTCGATACCCCAATAGCCATTAAATCTGGCTGTTCCATATATAGTCTAAATAGTGACAGAATGACATGCTGAGATTTTCTCAGATCCTCATTTCCACGGGCAGCATTCCAGTAAACCCGCTCGAACATGAAGTCTTTCAAATTATCGAGAGCTTCCTGACCTTCATCTGACATCACTATCTCGGCGCGACCTTCGCTTGCAGCTACAATATCTGAGACCATGAAACCGATCCGTTGTGAATGAGACCTGCCCAGTTTTGCAATCTCCTTCTTAGGCAGATCGGAGTAAGTTATAATTCCTGCTCTTACTGCGTCGTCAATATCATGATTGATATACGCCACCCTGTCAGCTAACCGCATTACCTGGCCTTCGTATGTGGATGCAACCACTTCATTCTCATTAAGGTCTGCGCTTCCTTTGCTGTGATATGCTATTCCATCGAGGACTTCCCAGGTTAAATTTAAACCTGGCTGTGTATCTTTTTCATCATCTGTGAGATGTTCAAGGTAATCAACGACTCTCAGACTTTGTTCATAATGAACGAAGGAAGCTTCGGGTACAAACTCCTTGTACGCCATGTTCAGAGCCTCTTCGCCGGCATGACCGAAGGGGGGATGCCCGAGGTCGTGAGCAAGTGCAATTGCCTCTGTCAGGTCTTCATTAAGCCTCAATGCTCTGGCAATCGTTCTGGAGATTTGTGCCACTTCAAGGGTGTGTGTCAAGCGGGTCCGAAAATGGTCTTCTTCTGGATCAATAAATACCTGGGTCTTGTGTTTTAGCCTTCGGAATGCCTTACTGTGTATGATTCTGTCCCTGTCTCGCTGATATGCTGTACGGATGTTATCGGGCTCTTCAGGTCTTTTTCTTCCCCGTGATAGAGCCGCTTTAGATGCCCAGGATGCCAGGGATTCTATTTCCCAGTTTTCCTGTCGTTCTCGCGCTGTTATATTTGCAGTCAAATAATCATCTCCTAAGGCTTCTACACAATCCGGTGTGAATTAAAACAACTTTGCAATGTGTTTAAGTAGAATGCCGTTTTGTTGGTGAGATCTGTATCTCACATAATATTATTACTAACTTCTGAAGATGATTATCAGTAATTTTATATACGAAAATTAAAGTCTACCCGGCAACGCAGAGTGTTTCTCGCAGGTTAAGAGTCTGCCATTTATTGTATGGACTGTTCAAGTACAGCCGCCTTAGCCCGATTATCCACATACTCTGCGATGAACTTGAACTGTTAGATCATTCCTTCTCCAAGAGTTATGCAGGCTCCATCCTGAGTGAAGTATGGATTTTCGCCTGTTTCATTGAGAAGAAGATGACTATCCAGATCGATATAGCGAAACGCTCCGGTTCCGCAGGCTAGGGCAACCGATATTGCTACGCTCATGCGCGTTTCCAGCATGCAGCCGATCATGAGGATTTTCGAAGCTGACCGCCCAATAGCGATGATATCTAAAACCCCTCTAATTCCACTCTTGTTCAGTTTTAAATTGAAGCCCTGCACAGGAGTTTCTGCCAGTTTAAGTGCCTGATACGGGGTGCAGCAACTCTCATCTGCAAAGACAGGTACTGAACTGTATTTGGCTACCTCAGCCAGAGCTGCAGGATCGGATGCTGGAGTAGGCTGCTCCAATAGTTCAGGTATGATATTCAGCCTGGTGAGACTATCCACAAATTTGAGTGCTTCAATTGCAGTGTATGCCTGGTTGGCATCTATACGCAGTTTTGCAGAAGGTGCTGCCATTGCAATTGCCTTCACTCTCTCAATATCATCCATGTAGTTAGGGCTTCCCACCTTCACTTTAAGCGTATGGATATTGGCAGCAATAGCATCCTTTGCCAGAAGAGTGGCGTTTTCCACCAGAGGAATTGTGATATCACTTTGCAGGCTATGAAGAGCGCCACCAAACAGCTTCCAGAGACTGACTCCAGTGTAGAAAGACCATGCCTTCAAGATTGCCATCTCCAAACCGAGTCTAGCGCTGGGAGCATCATGAGCAAACGAGTTTATCTCATGCATCAAATGTGCATAGGACATCACATCCTTGCCAATTAAATTGGGGGCAAGGTGTTCGACTGTTGCGATGACTGTTTCTACGGACTCATGAGTGACGTAGGCTACAGGTACAGACTCACCATGGACTTCCTGACCACCCTCCAGTTTGAGAAGAATGGATACGCCACGTGCAGTATCGGTAGATCCCTGAGAAGTAGCAAATGTTCTCTTAAGTGGAATCTCGTAGGGTTTGGCTGATAACGATACAATCCGTGTCATGAAATGCTCCTTAGGCGGTATCCGTAGTTTTTCGTTTGGCTGCAGTTTTTCGAGTTGTTGTGCTGGTTTTTGCTTTTGCTTTGGAAGCAGACTGTCCGAGAGTGCACTTGAACTCCTGCCCATCGATGAGAGCGGCATTCTGATCCAGTTTCAAAGTTGTTCTGCATTTGGGATATGCACTGCATCCTAAAAAGGTACCGAACCTGCCGGTTCGCTGAATCATCACCCCATTGCCTTCAGGGCAGACGAAGGAAGTTCCATCTGGAAGAATAGAGGGTTGTCGTTCTGTGGTTGCAACCTCCTCTTTCGGCTCCAGTCCACACGAGAAATTGATCCCTTCCACAGGTGCACCGGAAGCATCAAGCTTAAGTATCTTTTTGCATTCGGGGTATCCACTGCAGCTAATAAATTGTCCAAAACGTCCTGTGCGGAGCAGCATCACCTTATCAGTAACAGGGCAGTGATACTCTGTCTCAACAGGAGCGGGTTTTAAGGACTCCATACCTGTGCGAGCTGCCTCTATAGCCTGTTCGAACGGAGTATAGAAATCGCGAATTAAACCTACCCACTCCTGGGTACCTTCTTCCACAGAATCCAGCTTCGTTTCCATCTCCGCTGTGAACTGTATGTTCATAACATCGGGGAAGTGCTTCACCAGTTGATCACATACAACAAAACCCAGGTCCGTAGGGAAGAACTTTTTCTCTCTAAGTTCCACGTACTTGCGGTCTCTCAGTACCGATATGATACTGGCATAGGTGGAAGGCCGGCCGATACCGCGTTCCTCCAGTGCTTTCACAATGGTCGCTTCTGTATACCTTGGAGGCGGATCTGTGTAGTGCTGTTTGGGCAGCATGTGGCGCAGATCAAGTGTCTCACCCTCAATCAGAGGAGGAAGAGGGGGCTGCTCATCGTCATCTTCGGTCTCCTCATCCTTTCCTTCACGGTACACTCTCAGAAAGCCATCGAACCGCATCACACTGCCTGCAGCACGGAAAATGTAAGGGCTGGTGCCAGTAGCGGGCGAGGCTGCTGCTATCTCGGCTGTGGTAACGTCCAGCAAAGCCGGATTCATCTGACTGGCAATGAATCTCTGCCAGATTAGTCTGTATAGCCGGTTCTGATCTCTATCCAGGAAACTCGCAACGGTATCTGGATCACGAAAAGCACTTGTTGGTCGGATAGCTTCGTGAGCATCCTGAGCAGCACCTTTGGATTTAAACTGCTGGGGCTTTGCCTGCAAGTATGGCTTCCCAAACTTTTCCTCTATATAGGTGCGAGCTTCCTGCTGTGCTTCGTTGGCAACACGGACGGAATCTGTACGCATATAGGTAATGAGGCCAACGCTGCCCTCGGAAGCCAGTTCAATCCCTTCATACAGCTGTTGAGCCACAGACATTGTGCGTCTGTTTGAGAAGCCAAGCTTGCGAGCAGCTTCCTGCTGTAGTGTTGATGTGATGAAGGGGGCAGAAGGATTTCGCTTTTGTTCCCGTTTTGTAACCTTCTGAATGGTGTAGGATGCGTATGAAGTTGGCGGAAGTTCACGTCCATTAAGTGGCAGCTGCTCGGTGTTTTCAGCGTCCAGCCCAAGATCCCGCAGGATGCCCTGGATATCATCAATAGTTTTTGGTTCAAGCCTCGCACCGCCGCGAGAGTGAAGCTTAGCTGTGAATGGCACCTGCTTTGCAGGAGGCTGATGAGTTAGGGATGCTGTGAGAGACCAGTACTCTTCAGGAATGAAGGCGAGGACTTCTCTCTCTCGTTCGCAGATTAGTCGAAGTGCAACAGATTGAACGCGTCCGGCTGAAAGACCCTTCTGGATTTTCGCGGACAGTACAGGCGAGAGCTTGTATCCAATGAGCCTGTCCAAAACCCTGCGCGCCTGTTGTGCATTCACCCTGTCCATATCAACTTCACGAGGTCTACCTAGAGCATCCTGTACAGCCTGCTTGGTGATCTCGTTAAACTGAATTCGTAGCGGATTTTTAAGGTTTAGAGCCTGTGCAAGATGCCATGCAATCGCCTCGCCTTCACGGTCGGGGTCGGAAGCCAGATACACAGTATCCGCCTTTTTAGCTGCATCCTGCAGTTTTTTGAGGACATCTTTTCTGTCAGATAGAGCCTGGTAGGTGGGTTCAAAGTCGTGTTCAACATCCACCCCAAGTTTTCTCTCTGGAAGGTCACGCACATGTCCCATACTCGCTTCAATCAGATACTCTCCGTCTAAAAAGTTTTTGAGAGTTTTCGTTTTAGCGGGTGATTCAACAATAATTAGTGATTTTCCCATTACGGGTATTTCCTTCACATGTCTGAAAATACTAGGGCGGTTGCCGGAGGTATGTTACCCTTCTGTCGCTCTGGTTTGTCAAGAAATAGAGAACAGGGCAGTATGCGTCTACAATCGGTCGAGCCTTAAATGCAGATCAGGTGAGAATCGTGCACTTATAATGTGTGATACGAATTATAAGAGCGTCATGCCACTAATTACCAGTTTAAAACGTTATAATTTCATTATGAATATGATTGGGAGAGAGTTTTGAGAGAGATTTGGGAAGATGCAGTGGATAGGTTTATGCTGCTCTGTGGTTGTGAGGTGGATAATCGTCCTCCCCGGTACCTCAGGCGCGCCATACGCATGCTTGGCAGCGACAGGCACAGAGTGCGGCAAGAGGCTGAGCAGCAGCTGGAGAGTGCAAAGGAGATCGCTTCGCCACTGCTGCGTGATGCTGCCCAGATTCTTCCTAACTCCCACTGTGCCACCGCTTTAAGGGCTGCAAATCTTCTAGTAAAAATCCAGGATCCAGACGCATCAGGTATTCTTCACTCTCTTGTTAAAACTCCCAGACTCAGAGAGAGTGAACATGCAAACCTTTTGAAGGATCTGCTGGTGTCTACGGATGGAGTCAGGCACTATGTGAGACAGTGTGGAATGGCCCTCACTGTTCTGGAGCAGCGGCCGGAGTCCTACCGCTCCTTGATTAGATACCGTCAATCGATTTCCATACTCAACTTTTTGGGAGAACCACTGCCTGCCGATCTTATGGTGCGCTCACTGCTGGTTAGAACAGTAGGTGGTGAAAATTTAAGTCTGGTGAGATTAGTGCTTTGGAATGGGAATCCGTGCAGGATAGAACATATCTCACAGGTCCGGGCATCGGCTGCAGAGAATATGGTGCAGTTCAAGGTAGGATCGCATGCGTTGGAGATGTTCACGGATCTGCTTCAGCATCCATCTCCATCTGTGAACATCACGGCTATATATGGGCTGGATATCCTTGGTGATCCCTCAGCATGCCCTTCATTAAGAAAGGTTGCACTGGATAAAAAATCAGAGGTGAGATTGGATGCGAAACGGCTGCTCAACAGGCTATCCAATCCATCCCAGGACTACTACTCGCTACTGCGTTCGGTTAAAACCGATGATGCGGGCAGCATATCAATGCTCAGGTCGGTAGACAGGCGACACAGGACCACGATTAATCAGCATGGTCACAGTACACTGGATCAGTTTCTACCTGACTGAAGCATTATTCTGTTCCTTAGTCTCAAAAATACACCCTGTTCACCCATTGGATAGGGTAAACAGGGTGCTTATAATCTGAGTCGTGACAGGCTTGTCTAAGATTTCAATTTTAATGGAGGATATGCTTTATTGGGGAACACTGGATGTGATGGATGAGGCACAGGATGAGCAGCCATCTCAGCTTTCAGAACCTCAATCGCTTTATCGAGAACCGGTGAATCACCTTTCAATTCCGCTGCAGGATCGTATTTGATCGGGATATTAGGATAGACCCCTGTGCCCTCCACTGCCCACTCAGACTTACCTTTGGTATATGCCCACAAACCATAATTAGGTGGATAGATGGTACCACCATCCAGAAGTCTGTATCCACCACCTGGTCCCACAGAACCACCCCAGCTCCTCTCGCCGATCACGGGTCCAAGATGAAGCCTTTGAAATGCATCGCTGAACACCTCTGCGTCTGAGAAGCTGTACTGATTGCACAGATCCGTCATGTAGCCATTGAAGCCCAGGTCATTTCTGCTGTCTGAATGCCCATGCCTTGCTTTGAAGTAGGTCTGCAGATGGAAGGATATGAGAGGCAGGATGAGGCTGTCTATGGATCCTCCAACATTGTATCGCACGTCAAAGATCATCCCGTCATGATCCCTGTTGCCAGCAAAATAGCGTCTGTAAAACTGCGCCATTCCAGTCTGTTCCATATCGGATAGGTGTAAATACAGAATGTTCGGTCCACCGTGTGCCAGAACATACGCTCTCTGTTTGGCAACCCAGGCATGATAGAGAAGGTTGCTCTGTTGGGCGCTGTTTAGAGGTTTAATGTAAATAACTCTGCTGCCAGCCATGTCTGGTCGGGAATTGACAGTTAGAGAAATGGTTTGACCCGCGGTTCCAATTAACATATTTTCGATATCGTTATCTGGACTGACTGGCTGACCATTTACAGCAAGGATGTAATCACCCACCTTCACATTCAAACCAGGAGCCAGTAACGGTGAGCGATTCGTGAGATTGAAGCCATTACCTGGAAGTATGGATACAATTTTAAACGCTGGAGTGTTGGGCACTTCTGCCAGATGTGCACCGAGGTAACCGAGGATGAGAGGTGGGTTGGTAACTCCGTAATCTCCACCACCTACAAATGCGTGACCAACATTAAGCTCTGCCATCATGTTGCCTAGTATGTAGTTAAGCTCACTTCGGTCTTCAACTCCTGGCAGTTGCGCATCGTACTTTTTGTAAACCGCATCCCAATTAAGACCGTGCATTGCAGGATCGTAGAAGTAGTCTCGTAGTATGCGCCAGCTTTCATTGAATATCTGTTTCCACTCCGCTTTTGGGTTCACCATGATGTGGAGACCTGCCATAGGAACTGCACCCTCAGATGCAGCAAAAGGCCCTGTTGCAGCTGGCACAATCTGTAAACTGTTACCACGATAAATTAACAGCTGCTGTCCACTGGATGATATTCTGAAATTGGATATTCCTGAGGACAAAGGAGTTGTCTGAGAGGTTTTAACATCCAGTGAGATAAGTGTACCACCTGCATCACTTCGGAGTGCCAGAACCTTGCCATCCAGCATTCTCAGTTTGTTATAATTCCCGCCTGGCAAAGGCAGATCAATCAGTCTGTCTGAGATACCGTCCAGATCAATAACCGTTGCTGCTGAATTGGGTTTTGCAGCTGGAGGGGCTGGTTTAGTAGGAGCGGCTGTCACTCCTTCTTCTTCGTCTTTTGCAATGAATGGCGATACTGTAGAGGAGGCAAGTGCTATCATGGTTGGCTTGCCAACATTCTGTTCAGCCGGCAAAGGATATCCAGATATGGTGCCTGCATCAATGTTTCGTTCCGCTACAAAAAGAAGAAATTTCCCATCCGAACTGAATGTGGGATCTCCACATGAATATGAAGGATCAGACACGATAGTTTTTTGAGCCGAAGCGATATTGTAAAGGTAAATTGATCTCGTCTGACCCTCATCCCTGGCTGCATAAGTTAACCACTTGCTATCCGGGCTAAACCTGTATGAGTTCTGGGTATCGTTGTAAACAGCCAGTTCAGGTGATTGGTCAACAAGTGTCATCTTTCCTGTGGCAACATCCACAAGATAGATTCTCATCTCATGATCTCCAAAAGCGATCATCTTGCCATCAGGTGACCATATAAGCCGGTTTATCGGACCTTTATGCCCTGATGTGAGTTTCTTGGGAGTACCCGTTCCATCACTATTGCAAATCCACACCTCCTCATCTCCGCTTCTGTCGGAGACAAAAGCAACCTGTTTACCATCAGGAGACCATACCGGATGCTGAGATCTGGTTGCTTCCATGGGGGCTAGCATTCGCATTACACCATACTTTGCTGGAATGGATGCCAGCTGCCCTCTAGCCTCTATAACCAGCCGTTTTCCTGTTGGTCCAATAGCTGCACTATTCATCCATTGCTGTAGTGGCACTAGATGAGGTCTGGCGTGAATGTGATCGGAGTAGACCGAGAATGTGAGATTTTTGATTGTATGTGTAGAAGGAACGTATAACCCAAGTTGTGTGCCATGCTGGAAAATAATGCTGGTTCCATCAGACGAAGCGTGTGAAACTGCATAGTGCACATAGTGAGTTATCTGGGTCATTACTCCGGTGCTTGTATTCATGGAATACAGATTGCCAACACCATTCTGCTCAGAAACGCAGTATAGTTTGCCGTCGCACCAGGTGGGTGATGTGGTGACGCCAACAAAATGTGACAGCTCTTTGAAGTGATTTGTTTTAAGATTGGTTAGCCAGATATGATCCGCTACGCCACCTCGATAGTGGTACCAGTGTTGAGCAAGACGAAATGGCACATATGCAACATGAATTCCATCTGGTGCCATTGCACCAAGGGTAAAATCTGGAATGGGCAAAAGCTTTGGAAGGCCGCCAGCTGCAGGAACGGAATATAGTTTAGAATGGAACTCCCCTTCAGATCGTGAGGAGGCAAACAGGATGTTTTTTCCATCGGGTGTCCATCCCATCGCAACAGCACCGAAGTCATCGTTTACAACACGGCGGGGAGCACCTCCCGAAGTGTTCATAACAAAAATGCCTGGTGCGCCATTGTAGCTGGCAGAAAAACAGATCTGTTTCCCATCGGGTGAGAAGTGTGCGTGATCTTCTACACCTGGCGAAGAGGTGATTCTCACGGCAGTTTTGCTTTTGAGTGAGCCTAACCACAAGTCTCCTTCAGAAGTGAACACAACTTCATCTTTGTGAATATCTGGATAGAAAAGAAACGCGGGGTGTTCCGATTTAGCGTGTGAAAGTATAGGTGAGGTGAGGCACACAATGCCAATTAGTGCTGATAGCTTAGGGATGGGCAATTCTTTCTCCTGTTGTAGAATTGGATTGAAGAATCACTTGAGTAAAGTGATACGGATCTGATGAGGTGTGATTACCTCACCGGCAGATAATTAGATGGTTAGTATCTAACTACAGCCCGGGAAGAAGGACATATACTCCTTAACATCATATAATAATGATGTTATACCCTGTGAATAACAATATTCGTGCTCTATTTAGGAGTAAAAGAGGTTCCGCATCCACAACTTCGCTGCGCGTTTGGGTTTGTCCACTTCCATCCCCCCTCGAGCAGATTTCCCAGTGTGTAGTCCAGCACAACTCCCGAGAGGAATTTAGCACTTTTTGGATCAACCACTACTTTAATATCCTCCTGAGTGTAGCAGATATCCGTAGGCTTAATCTCTTCCTCAAGGGTCATCATGTAAGAGAGGCCAGAACAGCCTCCTCCTTTTACTCCAACGCGGAGATGAAGATTCGGTTTGCCCTGTTTTGCGATCAGCTCCCTTACTCGGGCAGCTGCCTGTGATGTGACATGAACGGGTACAATTTCTGTTTCAATTGAACTCAATGGTAACTCCAATCAATTTATAATATAGTATTACGAGTGAAATTGCCTTGATGCAACAGTTTCCACTCGTCTAGAGGAACAGCACACCTGTCACTCTAAGTGGTTGTACAACTCTTTAATCAGCCCAGCCTGAACACATAATACTACTGCAAAGAATTCACTGCGATATATTATATATACGCTATTTGCAGCATGTTAAGAATATGATTAATGTGTGGAACGCTAAGTGTAAGTGCAATATATTAAGAGATCAATACATAATCAGTCAGAGAAATGACATTTATTTAGAATTATCTTCATGAACAGTTTCCTATGTTAAAAAGATGGAGGCATCTGGTTCTGCGGCATAATCGGAGCTACTGCCATAAGGAGGTACGGAATCTGTGGTATGCAGAAGGTTTTTAACATTGAGTGCCTTAGCTTTTGCCGTTTCGAGTTTAATGATGGTGTTATGAAGCGCAATCTGCAATGTGCCTTGAAGCACTTCGGTTTTCGCATGGCGCTTCAGTTCAGGAAGTGCATCAATATCCTCAAGACGGGATAATAATCTAAGTACATAACCATCCAATGTATCACCCAGCACATTCAGGTTGTATGAGCTATTATTCCTGTCAGTAAAATATCTGGAACCAATTTTACGATAAAGCTCCAGTTTAATAACCGGATCTATATATGAGTACAGTTCTAACGGGATCTTGTCGTAACATTTTATAAACTCTTCTCTTGCCCAGATATAATCGTCCCAGGTCTGTGAAATTGCCAGATCACCCAAAATTTTCGCGAGTTTTTCATAGCTGTTTATTGTTGTGACAATTTGACTTGTGTGCTTGGTGTAAATTATGTAAGCAGCATTTTTGAGTGAATTTGCTATGGGTACATCTCTTTCCTTAAGGAACAGGGAGCTTATGAAGGCGAGATGTCTGGGAGCTCGTTCGTTAGACAGATTTTGGATGATAAAGCTTAGTAGGTTGGGATGTTCAAGCGCATCTTTCTCATTCAGGTATATGCAAAGCTGGTCTTCGGCGGCAATGGAGAACTGGAAAGTCTTTTGAGCCAACATGATGGGAAGCAGACGGGACAGAGCACTTTTAACTGCATGTCGTGCCTCTGGCGGTGAGCAGTTTATCTGGCTTATTAAATAATGTATGGCATCCGGACCAGAACCCTCAGATATTTCACCCAAGGCACCAGATAATATTGCCGAGGGGCGCGACCAATTTATAGGAATGGTAAACCCAAGATACAGGGAGCCCAAAAGTGGAATCCAGCCCATCCCTTCGTAGTTACTGATTAACGTGCCACCCCAGAAAAAGAGAATCATAGATCCTGAAATCTGGTATCGTGCTCGCCGATTTCTGGCTGTGATCTCAGATTGAACTACCTGAATAAGTTCTTCAACTCGCAGTTCATCGGGATTTTTTCCGTAGGGAATGATTTTCTTCCACATAAGCTTTCCTTTTTGATGTTACGTATGCCGCTGCGATACTGTATAAAATTAACGTTACTACGTAGATTCTAACCTTATTATAGATTAAACATACAGCAGTATACATTGAGAGGTCAGGTGAATTTCATCACCAGCACTACCATCTTTTGTAAGAGATATGGTAACTAAGCAGCTTACAATGCGTTAGGATCTGGGTTCTTAATATCTCTACTGCTTGTAAAATCTTAGGTTTCGGATTCCTGCAATTTTAATAGTATAAGCATACCTGTACAGGCAGCAAACTTTCGATTTCATACCAGAATCACTTTAAATATAAAGCATCAAGCTTGAAACCAGTCTAGATTGTGCCGCGAATGCTGTATTAACTTGAATATTCTAACGCACTTATAGCGAATTAGATACAGCTGTAGCTGCTGCACCAAGCGGATTACTAATCAAACACTCCAGCCCTTCTATTTGAAAGCGTCAGAATAAGGTGTTGATGCAATAGTTGTTTCGGCTTTTAGTGGGAAATGGGGATTGTATACGAACTGGATTCACCGATTGGGGTATGCATGTTTTGGTGATTTCAAACTGACATGAAATTTGGAAATAGCGGAGAAGGGACTTGAACCCCCGACACTGCGGGTATGAACCGCATGCTCTAACCAACTGAGCTACTCCGCCAAGTGAGTAGATATTATACCCGTTCTCTGATAGATTCATCAAGCTGAAAAGATGATCCCGCAGAAATGTAATCGACACAGCCAGCCATTAGATTAACCATTTGAAAAGCTTACTTCACTGGATTTATCTGCTAACTGTGTTCTGAATGAATAAGCAGACAAATGCCTAAATTTATTTGGCTGCACAGAAATTCAATGTTTTTTTGCAATATCTGGAAGGATATCACCATATAAGCCCATAATTATACTGGTGACGAGCAATCGTATAATATCGTACGGTGCAACCTCAGCATGGAGAGAAGTGGGCTTGGCATAAAGTTCCGCCGTTGTGCTATACTTATGTCATTAGGTTGATCATCTACTGATCCTAACCTGTCCACACAACAAGACATGGTTATGTCTTCGGACTTTATAACATTCACAACATCAGGACAAGCTCGGAATTTTCGAATAGGTTTGTTCGTGAAAAAAGACACAATGTACCTAACACACACAATTTTGAACTGTTATACAGCAGGCATACTGTTGCCTGGGAGTTTGTAGATGGCTCAAATATTCAGCCGGAAGAGCAACGTCTACGCTCGTGTAGTGATGCTTGCACTCGTTGTTCTTCCGATCTCCGCCCTGGCAATTGCTAGTGCAATCACCCGTTCCCCATACAACACGAATGTAGGGATACCCATAACCCAACCAGTGCCTTTCAGCCATGAGCACCATGTTGTAGAGCTTGGAATAGATTGCAGATATTGTCACACTTATGTTGAAAAATCGGGCAATCCAGGTTTACCTTCTACCCAGGTGTGTATGTCGTGCCATTCCCAAATTTGGACAGACAGCCCCCTAATTGCTCCCGTACGACAAAGCTGGAGGGACAATAAACCGATTGTCTGGAACCGTTTAAACTGGTTACCAAGATATGTTTATTTTGCTCACAATGTCCACATTGCAGCAGGAATTAGTTGTAATGACTGTCATGGTCCTATTCAAAGCATGATGATTACCTACAAAGGGAAAGCATTCTGGATGTCGTTCTGTCTCAACTGCCATAGACAGCCTGAGAAATTCATCTCACCACGGCATGATGTATGGAAGCTGTACCGTGATATTGAGCGATACGGAAATCATCTGGAAATAACAAACGGGCAGGGCCAACAGATTAGCCCTGGTCTCACGTCTCGGGAATCTGCACTGCTAGAAGGCAAATATTACGAAAACCAAGGACGCGATCTGGTGATCGGTGAGCAGCTCAAGAGAGATTTGCACATTCAGAGTGCACTGTTAACCAACTGCTCCGTGTGTCACCACTAGAGAGGCTAAATTCCAGAAAACTATGTCAAACGATAAACCGACAAATAAGAAGCTGGATATGGCTGCAATCCGGGCAAAATTAGCTGATGCTAAGGGTCCTCGATACTGGCGGACATTCCAGGAGCTAGCTGAAACACCTGAATTCATTGAGATACTTCATGATGAGGTGCCGCAGATAACACGATCCAGCCTGCTTAATATGGACAGGAAGCAGTTTCTCACACTGGGGGCAGCTTCCCTTGCCCTAGCCGGAGTGAGTGGATGCCGGTATTTACCACAAAAAAAATCCGTCCCCTATGTTGTCCAGCCTGAGATTGCAATTCCTGAAATCCCTCTTTTCTATGCCTCAAGTGCTCCCACAGTGCAGGGCTTTGGGATAGGAACCATGGTTACAAGTCACCAGGGGCGTCCAACAAAAATAGACGGCAACCCTGCTCATCCTGCAAGTTTAGGTGCACTCGATCCAATCACTCAGGCATCTGTACTAACGATGTACGATCCTGACCGGGCACAGTCTGTGCTCCAAAACGCTATGATTGCCACATGGGATGATTTTTTTGAATATGCAAGACCAATCATCCAGCAGATGGTGAAGGATGGGGGAACAGGCTTAAGATTCCTCTCGCAGACTTCGATGTCTCCCTCATTTCTTGACATGATGAGCAAAATCCTCAAGATTTTCCCAAATGCGCAATGGGCGGTCTACGATCCCATGTCTACCTCGCCTGAAAAAACGTCCGAGTTAGCATATGGGAAGCCGGTGCATACCTACTACGATCTAACCAAGGCAAAAAAGATCGTCTCCCTGGACGCCGATTTCTTGAGTGACATGCCAGGCAGCGTTCGTTATGCTCACGATTTTATGGACGGCCGACGGGTGAGAGCGGGCATACAGCCTGCACAGATGAACCGTCTTTACGCAATCGAGAGTGCTCCCACTACAACCGGAGCAGTCGCAGACCATCTACTCCGTGTGAAAGCCAGTGAGATACCGGGCATAGCGCTGGCAATTGCTGCGGGTCTCAACGTTCCTGGAGTGGGAACTCCTCCCAATATCAGCCCAGCGGCAGCTACTCTGGTTTCTGCAATCGTAGCCGATCTGCTTACTTCTCCTGCGCAGTCTCTGGTTATCCCGGGAGCATATCAGGATCCTTCCGTTTTCGTGCTGGCACAGGCTATCAATGACCATCTGGGATCTAATGGCAGTGCAGTCATCCATACTGAACATTTCGGTCCTCCCGTCAATGGTCAGGGAACTGTAGCGCTTTCACAATTAGTGTCTGACATGAATGCAGGAACTGTTGATATGCTGCTTATTCTCGGTGGCAATCCATGTTTTGATGCGCATTCAGGTTCCCAGTTTACGGAAGCAATGAGAAAGGTGACGACAAACGTTCACTTTGGAATGTATGAGGACGAGACATCGGCAAATTGCGAGTGGCATCTGCCAGAATCGCATTTTCTGGAGTCCTGGAGCGATATCCGGGCATACGATGGAACTGCATCCATTATTCAGCCTCTTATAGAGCCGCTATATCACACAAAAAATGTGAATGAAATGCTATCCGCTCTCTTCGATTTCCCTTATGATGGCATTCCTTCTTCGGCAAATCTTAACCCTCGGACAGACTATCATATTGTACGTGATTACTGGGCAAAAAATGGGATTCCCGAACGGCAGGAGCCTTTCGACTTCGATTTCAAGCGTGTTCTGCATGATGGTGTTATTCCTAACACTGCTGCAAAACCCATACAGGTATCCGTTGCTCAAAGTGCATTAAGTGCCCTTAAAATCCCGGCACAAATAAACACCGTCGGCAAGAACATTGAGATCATGTTACGGCCAGATCCCACAATGTGGTATGGCACATTTGCAAACAATGGCTGGATGCAG
>JAJZFJ010000018.1 GCA_021805395.1 bacterium | reverse complement strand
ACTTGCGTCTCCAGGTGCCACCACCTTGTAAATTGGCTGATAATCTGCCCCTGGTAACAGGTGGGTGGTGTCAACACTCCTTAGCCTTGGGTCGCCGGGAGGGTAGGCAAAAGAAGCAGGCACATCTCCTAACACATTTTCTCCTGGTATAAGCTCCATTGTTGTGCCAGCTGGTGGTGAGCCCTCAAGCGATCCATACAGCGGCAACCCAAGCAGAGGAAGAACTGGATGTGGCACCTGCTCTATGCCCTGCCAGGTAACATCGTAGAACATCGGAAACGGGAGATGAGACAGCAGAAGCAGATTTCCACCTGCAGAAAGATACGACTTCAGAGAGGCAGCAATATCATCTGGACAGTTGGGAGTTCTTGGATAATCTTCCCCATCCACGTAAACCAGAACAGGGTATCTGGTAGGCGTGAGCACTGCTGGATTCAGAAGATCTGACTGAGATAGAACAGTCATCTTGTCCACCATATTAGACTCAGCAAAAAGTGAGTAAGCAGGGCTATTTGTGTTGAGCGGAGGCATAATTGCTACTTTGCCTGCGGGCAGTTCAGCCGCCAGCTGGTTTAGTCTCTGCTGCTGTTTCTCCTGCTGGAGAATGCTCTCCCATTCAGCTGCACCTATTGGCAATGTTGTAAGCAGCTCCTGTTCGGATGCAGTCTCCTTATTCGGAAGCACTGATACAGCAAATAGTCTGCAGCCATTGCAGTTTATCCCCACTAAGGTGTGGCCGTCCGGTATCTTGTAGCTCACCATAAGCATTCTTGTAGTGACGGCCTCTGGCCAGCCGCGCCAGGCGAGCGAAGGCTGTCCCCAAAGAAGCCTGCATGGTGATCCATCATCCAGAAATGGAGCCGGAATTTCATCATTCTTCGCTGGAGTATATAACAGACAAACGACTGACATGCCATTCTGTGGGCGAGAGAGCAAAAAGTTTCCTGTTGCAGATGCCACAGGTGAGGATAGCACAAATGGAACAGACCAGAACCAGTGAAGTCCTCCCTGCAGTCCTGCATAATCCTGCACTCTCCAGCCTGTGGAGACTGGCGAATTAGTGGGTAGAGCAACTGTTTGATAGGGAAAACAGGCATCCGCAGGCAGCTCTTCGCCAACTGTATGCGGTACCAGGATGTGTACTACTTCTTTCGGTGAGATATCCGTGCTGCCAACAAACACTGTATCTCCACTTCCGACATTATGGATTATTACTGTCCAAACTGACTTGTTGCTCGCTGTTACATCAGCTTGAGTGCGCATAAGTCCGTTAGACAGCCATATTTTCTCATGTGCAATATCAGAGTAGGGCGCTGTTAAAGTAACATCTGGCTTTCCGATTATTCCCTTGAGACGAAAGGAGAAGGTGTTTTCATCCTGACATCTATAATCTGCTAAATTTATGCTGTCCGTTCCCCTGTCAAATGCCATTGCTCCATGAAGCCCTGCCAGCACCCTCACCGGCGAATCCCCTACGGGATCGATAAGCGTAAACTGTGCTCCAAAGCCGAAGGCTGCTCGTCCTCCAGGGTATCCGTAGGGGTTTCCCGGTGCAAGCCCATATCCTTCAGCGAAATCATTAAGCTGATAGTCATTCACCTTGTGATGATACACAGCCTGATAAAGCCTGTGCCAGCGAGAGAGGGCACCATTAAGTGCCCACATCATACGTGTGTCTCCTGTCATCACAGCATCCTGAGCAAGCGTATCCAAATCCCACACCACCTCATTCGAACAGGCTGCTCCCATCCAGTCCCTCCCAGAGTTCGGCGACCAGAGGAATGCGGAATTCAGCCTATCGGTTCGGATACTGTCACCAGTCCACATGGGCATATATCTGTATACAAATGATTTAGAAAGGTTTAACGCCAGTTTTGCAGCCAGACCATTCACCGGATCCAGTCTAAAAGTTGTGTAGTAATCAAGCAGAAAGCTGATGATAGGAGTGGATCCTATTGCGAACGGTGAGGATGGCACATCAGGGAATTCGTCTCGAGTCCATACCACATATTTTGCCCATTCGAGGCACTCCTGAACAAGAGGCAGATACTGCTTCTGACCATCTGCTTCGGCGATGTCAAGCAGGAATCGCGCTGCCGTCCACGTTGCTGCGCCGTGGAGAGTAGCAACAGGTTCGCCACCCCACGCAGCTTTCCATCTTCCAGTTAGCGGCAGTCTCCACGCGGCACACTGCTTTCCATTCACCACGAAGTGTGTAGCCATTGATGCAAGCCGTGATGCCTCTTTCGACAGAGCATCGAGCGCTGCTTTGTCATGATTAGCCGCTGCAACCATAACCTCGCTATCGTCCTGACGCTGGAAACCATTCACTTCCGTAGTACCTGGTACGCCAAATGAGCCTATGTCTCCGATGAAAGGCCCTGTTGTGCAGGGAGGAATGGTGCTGAGATGTGCCTGTGCTCCTAAAAAGCCCATATTAACTGTGGCAGGTGCCTGTGGTAGATGGGAATGAATATATGGACTGTTCCACCATCGTCTCCACAATAGTCTGTTTGGGTCCTTCTCAGGACCAAGATTTGTGCTGAAATCCAGCGTTGCACTATCACGGATATCATCACCACTCTGAGGGTAGATGCACTGCTGATAGTCATTGCCACCATAGGGATATACCATCGCGATGAAGCCAGATGTACTGTTGCGATCGGCCTCTTCAGAGGCTTGTTGAGAGGGTGACAGGCTGGCAAATGGGGCTTCAGGATTGATCGACAGTCCGTCTGTAGCTGGTAGTATAGCGGAAGCCGACTGAGTAGTTGTGCTGCTGCGTGGCAGTATAAGACGGTTACAGAATCCTGCTGCGAGATTGGTATCGGGATGAGACGACACCCTGTTGCGTTCGAAGTCCCACGCTACATAAGTTTTGTTCTGCGGATTCCACAAGCCTATCACTGGAAGAGGCAATCCTGAAATAGGCGGAGTATCCGACCACTCCCTGTTGTAGTGATAGGCAGAGATCTCTGGTGTCCCCTCATGTCTATCTAGAAGTAAGGGGAACAGGTCACTGTAGGGCGTGGCGTTCAGCCACCCTCCCTGCTGCCACACTACAGCATGCGGCAGAGCAAGTGTGAGGAAATGAAACGGCTGTGAGCCAATTGTACTTTTCCACTGCTGAGGATCGAAGGACTTAATATGGATCTGAAATGAGACCTCTGGATAGTGACCTGAGCGCAGGTTCACGATAATGCTGCCCGGATAGAGATTTAGTCCACATTGTGAGGATGCTACAAGAGAAGTGAATTGAATGGTAGATGAGCTAGCTGATGTGCTGACAACAGCATTTCGAGCCTGTATCAGGTTGAGTGAACAAAATCTAACTGGAGCTATAAGAGTTCCATTAGAAAATACATTAAACCCGGTGTAGCTCCCTTTTACGGAAACCGGCTGAATGGTGATATCTGCTCCATTTGGACCAGTCTGCTCTATTTCCGTTAGTACCACAGCTCTTGCCGAATTAGGGGACACTGCTAACAAGAAGAGAATATTCAGAAACAACCCTAAGCTGAACGCCGGCTTATTCATTCCTTTTTTCTCCTGCTCATTATGCTGTACAGTTTGGTATCTTGACGCAACTACTTAGATAGTTCTGTTTCAAACCCGATTAATCCTTTATTTTATGAGTTCCCCAAATCTAATTGTGGTTGTTCATCAAAACTCTGCGGATTGATACTCACCCTTCACTTAGCCGTCCAAATAGAGGGAGTAGAGATACCATACGTTTATTTCACTGTAATTACAAATTCACCGTGCCTGCTCAAGTTCCTTAAAACTACGCCAGAAGTGATGGTTGTCCCACCAAACCAGACATCGTTTGCCTGATTCCTACCATTCCTGACACATATACGTTTATAGCTTGACAGAGCAAGTATTTAATGTTATAATTAACTATAGTATTATTAGAATACTATTTCTTTCCAACGACAACGTTGCCGTGCTATGGTAAATATTTTCTCTAAAAAGTGAAATTACCACCTGATAGCATGGCTTTTTTGTTTTTGGTCCTATTCTATTATTATA
>JAJZFJ010000098.1 GCA_021805395.1 bacterium | reverse complement strand
ATGGCTCAAACGAGATGACTATAGAGTCGATCTGTACATCTCTGCTGCAGGCATCGTTGATAAGTATGAACTAGCAACAACTCTCCACATCTCTCCTGTTTTGCCCTATCCAAGTTCTGCTCCAGAAGATGCAATTGGAGCTGAAGTATTTGCAGATTTCAATTGGGAAGTAGAATCCAGAGTGAATTCGGAAAGTGCATTGCAGGAAAGTGCCAGGAGCTACTGATATTATGGTTCTATCAAGTTTAAAAGATCATAAAATAGTCATACTCGGTGCCGGACCTACAGGTCTTGGTGCGGGATATCGGCTCAAAGAATTAGGTAACCTGAATTTCCATATCTACGATGCATCCGCGCAGGTTGGTGGTCTAGCCACATCATATACTGATGACAAAGGTTTCATCTGGGATATTGGAGGGCATGTCCAGTTCTCTCATTACAAATATTTCGATGATCTCATGGAAAAAGCTCTTCCAGATGGATGGCTGTTTCACGAGAGAGAAAGCTGGGTCTGGATGGAGGACAGGTTTGTACCCTATCCATTTCAGAACAACTTGAGATATCTGTCTGAAGAAAGCCGCTGGAAGTGTATACAAGGCCTTATTAAACTTTACAAGCATCCCTCCACACTAAAACCTGGCAACTTCAGAGAATGGATCGATGCAACCTTTGGTGATGGTATAGCAGATATTTTTATGGTGCCTTATAACTTCAAAGTATGGGCATTTCCTGCCGAAGATATGGATTACAACTGGATCGGAGAACGCGTAGCGGTTACTGATCTTGAAAGAGTCCTTTTCAATGTGCTTCACTCCAAAGATGATCTATCGTGGGGCCCAAATAACACATTCCGATTCCCAAAAAATGGTGGCACTGGTGCCATTTGGGAGGGTGTGGCAGATCTGGTAGGCAGAGAAAAAATAACACTTTGCAAAGCAGCCAAATCAATTGATACAGAGAACAAAAGAGTTGAATTTAAGGATGGAACTTTTGAATCTTACGATTCACTTATATCCACCATTCCTGTAGATAATCTGGTTGCAATAGCTAAGATTGATGAGCTAAGCCAGCAAGTATCACAGTTGAAATACAGCAGCTCCAATATCATCGGAGTGGGATTGAGCGGCAAACCATCTGAAGAACTTCGAAAGAAGTGCTGGATGTATTTCCCGGAAGATAACTGCCCATTCTACCGAGTCACGCTGTTCTCTAACTACAGCCCTCAAAATGTGCCAGACCCTTCAACACAATGGAGTTTAATGGCTGAAGTATCAGAATCGGTCAAGAAACCTGTAAACAAAGAGCACCTTATCTCAGATGTAATAGATGGCTTCCGAAATACTCAGCTAATACAGCCAGATCACGAGATATTATCTACATGGAGTTTCAGGGCAGCACATGGATATCCCACCCCCTCCATTGGTAGAGATGCAGCTTTAAACAAGATACATCCAGTTCTGCAGGCAAAATCCATCTACAGCCGGGGCCGATTTGGTGGTTGGAAATATGAGGTTTCAAACCAGGACCACAGTCTGATGCAGGGAGTGGAGCTGGTGAACTACATAATGCATGGAGTACCTGAAGTAACGTACTGGTTCCCATCCACAGCAAATGATATGCGGTATGCAAAAACCCGGTAACGATTCTATTGAAGATTACCACTCAAACTATAAGAAGAATACCCGCTCGTCTGAAGAGACTCCTGTTATCTGGAGGCGATAAATCGCCACAAGTTTCCTTCAGACCAGGTAATGAGACTTCCTCAGGATGGTTGAAATATATTGATAATCCGGTATTGGGTGGAAAATATGGTACATGTTTCGATGCTTCAGTTCTGAAGAACTCAGATCGCATATTGCTCTACTTCTCATGGAGACCCGAGAAGAGTATTGCCTTGGTAAAGAGCACAGATGGCATCCACTGGTCTGAGCCAGTTAAGGTACTCACTCCACAAGAAAGCAGTTCCTGGGAACTGGATCTCAACCGCCCTTCAGTTTTATACCTGAACGACACATTCCATCTCTGGTACACAGGTCAAAACGAAACATCATCAGCAATTGGATATGCCACCAGCAGCGACGGCATTTCATTCACAAGGTTTCAGGACAATCCGGTGATGATACCAGACAATAAATGGGAACTGGACAATGTGATGTGCCCCGATGTGAGTTGGGATTCTAAAGAGGGTCACTTCAGGATGTGGTACTCTGCGGGTGAAAAATATGAACCTAATGCTATTGGATATGCCACTAGCCCAGATGGTGTGATCTGGCAAAAATATTCTTCAAACCCGATTTTTCAGCCAGACAAAGATGAGACCTGGGAAATGCACAAAGTTACTGCCTGCAATGTAGTCCAGCACGATGGGTACTACTATATGTTTTACATTGGATTTAGTGATGAGCATAATGCCCAGATAGGTATTGCGCGCTCTCGTAATGGAATGGATGGCTGGGAGCGTCATCCAAACAATCCTGTCATAAGGCAGGGACGTGCATCGAATTCCTGGGATTATCATGCCGTGTACAAGCCAACTGTACTGAAAACAGATCAGGGCTGGTCGCTTTGGTATAACGGTCGATGCAATGATATGGAACAGATAGGGCTTGCAACACATTCAGGAGACTCACTTTGGGTATAAAAGTGCTACATATTCACAGCGAAGTGAAACCTGGTGGAGGTCCTCATGGCTACTTGTACAATCTTAGAAAGGCCATTGAGTTGAATCAGGGTACTTCTGATGTCGATATCGAAATACTTGAGATTCCACCGCCATCAACACCATCTGCTGTATCTCCAGCAAAATCACCTACGCTAGTGCAAAGAGTTGTCAGAAGAATCAAAGCTAAAATTGAAGACAAGCGAGAAAGTGCCGGAAGGTACGCAACACAAATTCTTGACAATTATAAAACCAGATTCGACTGGATAGAGAAGTCCCATGCTGAAAAATGGTTCAACCATGATGTGTTAGTTGTACATGATCCTTTTCTAGCGCGAAAATTAGTGGCACTATGTCCCGAGCGATCAAAAGCAAAGCTTGTTGTAATCACTCATTCTCCTACATGGTTCGTATGGCAAACGCTAGGGAATGATTTTCCCGACATGAATCAAGAGTGGTTGTACGAAGGGAAAGTTGCTAAAAATCTCGTGCAAAAAGAGCTTGACACCCTCATGGGTGTGCGTGCAGTTGGTCTTCCATGTAAAGAAGCTATGCAGGGTTACCCCCTATGGCATGCAAAACTCCTAAAGGGCGAAGCTAACGCTGCTTTTGTAGAAACTGGTGTTCCCCTGCCTATTGCTAATAATACACCTCAGTCTATGAGAGAGAGTTGGGGGATATCTTCTGATCAGAAAATTGCACTTTTTATAGGCCGACCACATCCACATAAAGGATTTGATCAGTTTGTTGAATGGGCAGATTATTTTAAATCGCAGGGTCGAACAGATTGGGTGTTCGTTCAGGCAGGGTCACCATCTAACTCAAAACGAGATCTGTCATCAGTTAATGCAGTAGGATGGATTACTGACAATGCCTCCGCATATCTTGCTGCGGACCTTGTATTAATACCAAACACATATTCTTACTTCGATATTGGTACTCTGGAAGGAATCGCTCTTGGAGCAAGAATCGCCATCTCTCCAACTGGCGGGCATGGATATTTAACACGCAAGTTTAAGGAGATCCCGGAGATACCTTCTGGCAAGCCGGAAGTAACTTGGCCAGTGCTGGAAAGTATAGCATTAGAATATGCTAGTGATGATGCTAAATCCAGGCGCTTGCAAGATATATGGAAAAATAATTTTACCCCTGCTCATTTCTATCATAATCATGTAAGCATGATTAAAGAGATATTAGACGAAAGAAATCATAAATGAAAATAGCTCTAGTTTCATATGAATTTCCTCCTGAAACAGCCGATGGCGGTATAGCAACATATATGGTTGAAGTCGTTCAGATGCTGCAGTCCCGAGGACACTATGTTGAGGTATTTGCTGGAAGCAGATCAGGTGATTATGATGAGCTATCTGGATCTGTTAAAATATTTAAAAGAGTATCAAAAGATCACTGGGGTTTCTCAGCTGCAATCTACCCAATTTTTAAGGAGAGACATTCAACAATCGGATTTGACGTTGTAGAAGCTCCTGAATGTATGGGCGATGCAATAGATATAATGAACAATATTCCTGATATTCCAATTGTTATAAAACTACATACCTCACATTCATATGTACTGTATTTGGAAGATAGAGCAAGCATATATCACTACTACCGCTTTTTGAAAGACAGATTATATCATAAGTTAAAAAGAAGACAAGCTCCAGCCAATTTATTTGAACAGGTTGAGCGAGAATATACACAAAATGGTGATGAGATAGTGGCAATATCCAGGTCAATTGGAGAGATTTATACAAAAAGATGGAAACTGGATCCATCAAAAATCTGTACGATCCCCAATATATATACTCCAACTAAACAACTCCTGGATATTCCATTGAAAACCTCAACCAATCGAATTACTTACATTGGCAGGCTGGAATACAGGAAAGGCATCTACGATTTAGCCAAGGCTATCCCTATCGTTCTCGAGAAAAGACCTGAAGCACAATTCAGGCTAGTCGGTAGAGATCAGCCGATGGGATTCAGTTCTCAGACATTTAAGCAATATATACAGCAAAGAGCAGGAACAAACGCTGACAGAATTGAATTCACTGGGAAGGTTGATTTAGCCACCATCCCCACCCTATTATCCGAAACTGATATCTGTGTATTCCCCAGCGTATGGGAAAATTTCCCTTATGTATGTCTTGAGGCAATGGCTGCTGGCCGAGGGGTGATTGGAAGCCGCGCAGGAGGAATGAATGATATGCTGGATGAAGGCAGAAGTGGAGTAGTTATTCCGCCCAAGAATCCAGCTGAGACAGCGGCTGCAATTATATCGCTTCTTGATAACCCTGAAAAAAGGATTGACCTAGGAAATAAAGCCCGACAGCGTGTTCTATCGGAATATAACGCTATGCGAATTGGTGAAATGCATGAAGCATCCTACCAGCGGGCAATAGAGCGGAGAAAATCATCTGGACCAAGAACTTTTAAAGTTAGCACAATGTAGGTGCCATCATTCTTCACTCCATATGTAATGAGCCTAATATATTGACTTTAGATCTTTCCATAATTGTCTGTTCAGATCGTCTTCCACTTAAGTTAGAGAGTATAAAATCCTGCTTAGACAAGATTATTTTCCCATCACAACTCTCATATGAAATTATTTTAATTGATAACAGACCAATACAGCACAAGGAGCCGGAGATAGATAAATTGGCTCAACCCACGAATTCTAAAATTATTCGAGAACCCAAAAGAGGGCTCTCAAATGCTAGAAACTGTGGGCTGGCACATGCTTGTGGCGATATCATACTATTTACCGATGATGATGTAATTCCAAATCCTCAGTGGATAACATCAATGATTCCCCCTTTACAGAATGAAACATCTGATGCAGTAGCTGGAATAGTTTGCCTGGCTCCCGATCTTGTTCCTTCACACTTTTCCCAAAAGCTACGGGCATATCTCGCAGAAAACCTTGAGAAAGAGCAGGCTTCAAATGAACCTACACTCTTAACGGGTGCTAACATGGCATTTTCCCGAAGCGTGCTGAACAAAGTGCCTCTGTTTGATCCAGAGCTAGGGGCTGGAGCATTGGGTTTCGCAGAGGAGACACTTTTCTCTCTTCAGCTGCAGCAGGCAGGTTTCAGGATTGTAAATGCTGGACCAGATTCAAGTGTAGAGCACCACTTTGATTCTTCCCGAATTACACGCTCAAACTTCATCTCTACCTCGGAAAAAATTGGTAAGACTGCAGCTTATCTGGACTATCACTGGAGACACAACGAAACTCCTGCAACCAGGCTCACACTTGCAAGAGCAAAGCTAAAGCTAGCCATTAAACGTAGATTGAGACATAAACGCACTTTGTCTCCCGAAGGAATTGAAGAGTGGGAAATGAATGCTATAAGTGAAGTGGCTTATCAGGAACAACTGCTAATAGAACAAAATCGACCACGTAATTATGAAAAGCTTGGTCTAAGACGACTGCGATAAAATTGATAATTTCTATGCTAATCTGCTGCCAAGCTGTATTACGCACTTATATTGAAGTTATGGAACTCCGATTGAGTACAACCTCGTAAAACAGGTTATGTGTCATTTGAGTTTGATATGTGTCTAACGCCATGCATACAATCTTCTTGCACTTTTCCCTAATTTATATACCTTATTATCCTAAGTTTATTAAATATATTAGAGTTGGAAATCATAATAACTATTTCAGCAGTTTAATGAGAATATTTATACGATTATTGTAAATCTTATGCATATTATTATTCGGTAGTGTTGCAATTATAATTCAAACCAGAGGAGCAATTTTATCGCGTATATTTTTTGGAGACTTCATAATCCGCGATTTATATCATGAACTATTGCGAGAGCGATTTTCACACGTTACAATTTCTGACGTATTAACTTTCTTTAAATATCCAGTAAAGATTCGAGTTCGAACAGATGTCTTTGCAGTCATGTTGTGTTATAATTGTATAGTCACACTCCAATACATATTTCGTTCTTAATATGCGGATTTGCAGAAAATCGTCACTGAATGCTTATACCTGATCTGTTTGACGTTTGAAATCGCATAATGATCCTTACATTTTAGCGGAGACTAGCTTCATGGTAAATAAAAGATTTAATAATATGATAGTTGTACCCATTGTGAGTAGCATTGCATTTCTGTTAGCTTCAATGCGCTGCTATGCTATTGTCCTCCCTATCGAGGTAGTTGGAGAACCTGGAACTAGTGAATCTGTGACTATTACACTCCCGGAAAATGCTCCTAAAGTTACCGGAATTGATTTGAAGATCAATAACATAGAATATCCAAACGAAATTGATCTGCGAGTTAATAAAGGGTCATGGATATCATTGAACAACAAAACTGCAACTACTTTTGGTGCAGGGTATGGATATGGTGGTATTGGTTCACCTGTGGTAACACTGAACGAGCATGTACATTTGCCAAATGATCTTGTAACAGCTGGCAGCAATACAGTCACATTCAAGTTTGATTATAGCGATGGGAACTGCAGTGGGTTTAGAGTCCTTGCTCTATGGTTCACGGATTCTAATAACAAGCAAGTTGTCGATTCTACACCGCGTATTCAGGAAGATCCAGGAACATGGACACCACCTCTTAATGATCCCAAAGATATTGCGGAAGGTCTGAAACTTTGGCGAACTGCCACCCTGAAGAGCAGCTTTGGTCCGGATAACCATACTTTGCAGGCGCATTGTCAAGACTGTCACGCATCTACAGGTATGGATCTCAAATATTTCAATTTTTCGAATAAAGATATTATAGCCAGATCTGAATTCCATGGCTTGTCACCACTCCAGGGCAAACAGATAGCATCCTATATCAGAAGTCTTCCTGCTTCAGATGGCAGTGTTGATGGACGGCCATGGAATCCACCCTTTCAGCCAGGCCCAGGGTTATCGTCGAGAACTAATACGCAGTGGTCTGCTGGTGCTGGTAACTCTGCTATCCTTGCCAGAGATGCGGATGAGGCTCACTATCTGTTTCCAAAAGGTATCTCGCAAGCTGCAATTCAAAAACTTGCAACACCTGGGCCCGATCAGTTAAATCCTAGAGACATCCCTATCTCTTTACCTCTTCTCACCTGGGACCAGTGGCTGCCTAAAGAGGCACCTCAAGATATTTTTGGAGTGAAAACATTCCACAATTCTCAAATGTATAAGATGTTGGCTAATAGATCTTCACAGCTATGGGTGCCAATTAATAATACTGTTGGCGGTGGTCTCGATAAATGGCTGCAGACTCAAGTACCGCTTCGTGAAAGTATGAATGCTTACGGCCCGAAAGCATCTTGGAATCGCACTGTTGCCCAACAGGCATATTCCATAGCTCAATGGGTGGCTATTCATACATGGCAGATTGAGCAAGAGCATTTTCTGGCATATCCTGCCAGTAAACTTAACTGGTTTACCAATATTCCTTTCGGAGTAAGTCCTAATACATTAAAAATCCCTTCCGGAATGGTCTCGGGTACAGTACTCGGAGACGTCTATCTCGGCAGCGCATGGTATCAGATTCAGCTGAGTGTTGACTCTGGAGATAATCATCCAGGTGGTAATTCACCCATTGATTGGGCTTACTATCCTGGAGTAATTTCTCATTTGTACAGTGATGGTGCCCCCGCTCAACCTATGAGATTGACGGAAGGCTTTTTGATTGCAATGCGAAATTTTGATGGTCCAATCAAAAATGGCCAATGGGGTGGCTGGGATCCTGCATATCAGGATAATATATTGAGTATCTTCAGTTGGCCACCTTTAGCACTCTGGCATGGTCAGATGCAAACTTTTAGATCAGTTATGGATGCATTACTGCCAGTATGGCTTGAAAGAGCAAATTCATACTCTCCTCGTGAATATTATAAGTACGAATATGTTTCATCAGAGAGTGTTCCCTCTGGATATATGGCAGCTAACTGGTACAGCGGACTTTGGGGTGAAATTCCTATACTAAGAAAGGCAGGGGTAAATCCAGACATACTAAATCAACTAGCAAATTTTGGGAAAACAGTATTTCCCAAAGCAGATTGGTCTTCACAGTTAAATTTATGATTTCACAAGTCACGCGGGTTATATCCTAGTTCTTAAAACGAGACTCATGCTGATGCTTTCTGTTTAGGGAGCATCAGTTTTTTTATAAACTGGAATTGAAAGTATAATTCGGTACAGACCAATAACACTCATCAACACTACGCTAGCTGCACCTTCGTAATCCACACCGCCATGGAATCGTGACCTGTAAGCTGCTGTACACAAGTTTCATGGGAACCATGCAAATACTTACAGCCAATGCACTCGGCACTAGTATAGTCGAAGCCTGCTGCCGTTTCCACCAGCATATTAAGACTCATCATGAGACCCATGGTATTTTTTCATCTTTCGTCATCGATCATGCAGTCATAGGCGACGAAGGCACCCCAACTTGAAGTTATCCATATGCTTTTCGTACCATTATCCTTTTCTGGTCAAGGTTCCAGCAAGCAGAATATGCCCATCAAGATGACATCTGCTTTCGGTACCACGGCTCCTAAAAGAAGCAGTATAGAGGAAATCGTCCGGTGATGACAGGAGATTCAAAGCAAAAACTTTGGAGAAGCTGGGCTTCGAAGTGGATACAAGGACATAATTCTATTCCCGCCTGAATAATGCTTAACGTAGTTCAGTTAACCCTGCATACTTATTGACCAACGCATGCACAAAAAGTTAAAATTTTTACCCATTAAAAAATTCGACTATATCATTTCACAAATTCTGTCTCACATCAATCAGAAAATACATCCCTTCAATTTGCATACCATGTGGTGTCAGATTGTATGAGCCATCTCCCATTTACTTTTTGAAGCACATACTGTACTGAATATGGTGGTATGTATGGATTTTTGTTTGGAACCCTCTTCCCCTTACTATCATAGAGAGGGAGGTACCAGCTTTCTTTGGTTCCAACCGTGGCAGTGTTTCCATTAGCACCAATTGTTACAAAACGTATATTATATGAAACCAGACGTGAACCATTCCCATAAAACCATGGTCCTTCTTTATGGTTTTTGAGCTTCTTAACACTACCTACAATAGATTGAGTAGCTGTGCTGTTAGTAATCCAGAACTTCGTTAAATTCTTCTTATCAAAAGAAGAAGGATCGGCATAAATCGAGAGACTTTCATACTTCACAGCATTTTTAACAGTACCAGCAATCTCTTTTTGTTCTGAATCCAGAATCGGTGGTGATGCAGCTGAAGACTCGCTATTGATATATTCCTCAGATTTAATGGTGAATGCGTTTGGATGATTATTATTAAGATAAATGAAGTAGAAAATAAGAACTATACAGGAAGTAATGCCAAAGATTAGAACATTATTTCTTCTTAATTGAACAACTCTTCTTCTTGCCTCTTCAACATCAAAAGCAATCTCCTGCTTGACTTCCTCTCTGACATGTTCCAGCGTAAGCAAAGTGTAATCATCTGGAAAAGTTTGCTGAGAGGATGGCGATAAAAGACCAGGCACTGTATAACCTCTTTTAGAAAGACAAGAATCTATCTCTTCTCTGTCTATTTCAAGAATTTGCAGGATTCTGGCAAAAGTACCCGGCTTTGGCACCCGATTGTTTTTAACACTCTCATAACGATTGTATGTTTCTTGTGCATATCCATCACCAATTTTGCTTGCAACAGCACTTTGTGTTAACCCAAGCTTCTCACGCTTCTCCTTACAGATCTGCATTGCTGCTTTGTAGTATTCAACCTCCGAATTACGTGTTGACATGAATGTTGATACCTTATGATCATTTATGACTTTATCAGGATTTTGCAGAATGTCATATTCTGTCCCTTGCAGCGATACCCAATTGCAACTATAATCAACCTGTCTATACCGCTTCAACTTCCGGTTATCGACATGCCGATTTGAAATCAGGATAATTTAACATCGCATTTAAAATCCGATTGATTACAGAATACTACCTCATCTTTATCGGATTTGCTATAGCCAGGTTTATAGATTTTTTTATCTGATGTGAGACTGTTTGCAGTCTAAGCACTAATAAATGGACTGCTAATGAACAGTCAGAAAGGCATATTTCATGATTACAGATTTAACCGGGCAGATTGATCTTTTCCTAAAACAGTATGTATCTGCTTCGAATGAATCACAGGCTAGGTTGGAAATGAATAGGATAGAAAGAGAATTGACACCTTTCATACGTAAATCTGTAAAAATCCATACGATGAAGAGAGGCATTCTATTAAGTTCCACTATAGTTGAAGATGATATTGTTTCAGAAATATGGCTGCGTCTCATACCTAAAATTATTGCGGCTAGAACTTGCCCTAAGGAGAACTACATTTACAACATTCCTTCCTATGCATTTAGACTTGTAAAAAACTACTGTTACGATATCGGATTATACACAGACCGCGAGAGGAAATATTCAAGAGAACTACGCTATGATTGGGAAGTGACACAACTCGATCATATATCAGATAAAACTTGCAAAATGGAGAAAACAGCAGAGATGCGAGCAACGATAGAAAAACTGTGGAGTGAGATTCTACAGCTTAACCTGGAACAACGGACTGTGATTATCCTGGATATCCTGCGCGAAAATGAATACCTACTACTTGGCGCACTAGGTATAACAAGTTTGAGGTCGATTTCTGAAATAACTGAACTTCCAGATGAAGTTATTGCTCACTTCTATAATAACTCACCAAATGATTGCGAAATTGCCGATCTATTAAACTGTCCTAAACAGCGTGTGGTGAACTTAAGGTCAAGTGCACGTAAACGCTTAAACAGACGAATGCAGGAACTTTTGTAGGAGAATATGTCTTCATGCAAACATTCATGTAATTGAAACGTCCTAATGATAAGTAGTACTTTAGGAGCCGAATTTTGAAAGACCATTTGACGCGAACGCAACTAGAATTATTTATTCAGCGTAAGTTGAAATCAGATAAACTTCTTGAGGTAGACGAGCATCTCGCTGCTTGTGAACATTGTCGGACTAGATTATTAGCACTCATACCATTAGATACTCTCGCTGGATCTATTCTCAAAGAAAACCTGGAAGATCCAGACTCTGAAGCCCTTGGCTGCAGGGTTGAAATAAATTGTAAATGCAAAAATTCAAGTGAAGCACCATTGTGAAAGAATATATCTATCTGACTTGATTATCATACTCTGCCTTGTAGATGAATTGTAGGTCTAATTGTAAAGATTTTTTGGGAATAAACAGAATTATTTCAATACTTCAGCTGACGAGGCTATGGTTCTGATTAAAACTCTCCTGACAATAATTTGAGGATGCGTCTTAATATCGCTATCCCAAAATATAGCTATTAAATATCTTCTTGGATCAGCCGATTTCCATTATCTCAAACAAAAATGAATAAAAGATTTCGCCGATTTGATTTACGGTTCTCCTGTATGTGCCGTGTTATCCTACAACAAATTTCAATATAAAATCATCCGAATAGAGTAGTTTTTTCTGACTAACAGGTTAGTTAGCAGAGAACCTGTGGATGTCAATGCTTTGCAACTCTCTTAAAGAGAGATGACAACGGTGGCATGCAGCAAATACCGATATGTATCGGTTCATTGCTGCTACCACTATTCCATATATTAATTTGCAAAATATAGACTATTATGCTTTAGGTATCGCTTCATTGTACAACGTTGATATTAAATCAGAGGTGAGAGGTCACATTTGTTCAATACAAGCCGCACACACTGATTAAAACAGGCAATTTCTCATATAGGTAACTAAATTGCACAGTGGCATACCATTATCTTTAATTTCAAAGGATATGGCATTCTGCTACCTACCAGAAGAATAAATCCGTTATGTGCCAACCTACATAGCTTATAGCAGATTTCGTAGTAACAAATGGGAGGCTTGTACATCAGCCTCCCAATCAGTGGCAGACAAATAAAATTTGCCATCTGCACCTTTGATAGGTAGCGGCTATTTAATACCTACTACCATGGAATCGGGGCCAACAAGGTGCTCTACCCTAGTCTCACTAAAGCCTGCATCTCGCATCCAACCAATGCAGTCGGCACCAGTATAGTCGAAGCCTCCTGCCGTTTCCACCAGCATATTAAGACTCATCATGAGACCCATGGTATTTTTTCGTCTTTCGTCATCGATGATGCAGTCATACGCAACAAAGGCACCTCCCACGGGAAGTGCTTCATATGCTTTTCGCACTAGCATTCTCTTCTGTTCGAGGTTCCAGTCATGCAATATGTGCCCCATAAGAATGACATCAGCTTTGGGTAGCGGATCCTCAAAGAAGCTGCCTGGCTGGAATTTGACTCGTGATTGCAGGTTATTTGCCTCCACATATTCCTCGAAAATGGGTGCCACCTCTGGAAGGTCAAATCCGATGCCTGCTATGTGGGGGTTCTTGAGAGCTATCTGCACGATCAGGTCACCCTGCGCGGTACCACAGTCAGCAGCAGTCTTGTATTTGTCCCACGGTAACTTTGAAGCAATTGCCATGTTAGCACCATGGCTGATGCCTGTCATCGCTCGCAAAAAGCCCTTCAGCCGTGCCGGATCTGCATAGAGTGAGGCGAAGGTATCCTGTTCACCGGTTGCCTCGTTCTGATGCTCGCCAGTCCGAAGAGCTGTCGTAAGGTTGCCCCAGTGATGAAAGAGCCGTTTGTTAGCCATTTCTAACATCCCTCCGATATATGAGGGTTTGTGCTTATCGAGAAAGGTGTCTGATTCGGGTGTGTTAGAGTAGATGCCATCGTTTCGATCAAGGAAACGGAGTGCCACTAGTGCATCAAGGAAGTCACGCGAGGCACGCGGGTGTATTCCCAGTCTGCCTGCAAGTACATCAAGGCTCTGAGGTCCCTTGCTAAGTTCAGTGAATACTTCCATCTCAACAGCGCTCAAAAGAGTTTTGGAGGCAAAAAATGCTAAGCCAGTTTGGAGAATATGATCGGGAGTAAGTAGTTCATTAGGCAAGTCAGTAGTCGCTCCTTGAACGGGTTGTTTATAGGTTTGGCGGTTTAGAATGGTGTTGTTGCAGGGTTGTCGTGTTCTCTCTATTCACATTTTGCATCTAATCCTGGCTTATGCAGAATGATGGTACTAAGTAATTGTCAATCGGAGAACATCACAATGATACTACCTGAGATCAGATGATAATATCAGATCAGTAGGTGCTACATGCTTATAAACATGTACACAGTATTATACGCACTTAATCCGCAAAACCAGCACAGCACCAATTTCATTGCAAATGAATTTCAACCGCGAATCTCTGCCTCATCCCTGTAAATCTCATGATTGATGAAGTAATGCACATGCTTACCTACCATGCCATTCCAGTCAACCTTACATTCTATGGCTCTCACCTCGCCGTATTCCAAAATTTATAACACTATGGCAATCTGTGAATTTCTATCCAGTCTTACTATATTTAGAAGGTCCTGGCAAAAATCCGTAGACTTCAGTCTAATACTCAATAGCTGGAAATGGATGGATTTTGGTCACTATAATATGTAAATTACGTTAAAGTCCTTTGTAGACTTAGATTGACTGTTTTCAGAATAGTACTACAGATGCCAGGATTAACAATCTTCCTGGAACCTGTGGAACCATATCACTGATGATACACATTCTTGGTCATCCTGTTGCAATTGTTTTCTTGAAGATACTTCGAGCTGGGAACTGGTTTTGATGAGAAATATGCAACAGACAGGTGATACTTTTAATTCGAATACAGCAACAGGAACTGACATAGATGTCAATAAGGATTTGGATGAATGCTGCCATACAATAATCAGACAGTAACTCATCTGTTATTGACGGGCAAGACAAATGACGCGTGTATGAAATTTTTTAGGGAATTATAGATAAATGTCTCAAGATCTTTCACTGGAGCAAATGTTGAAACGATATTTCATAATATTTATAACTACATGGGTACTTATATTCACGCATTTGCAGACCGCTAAATCCCAAGAAGTCATACCGATCCCTTCATTAAATCAGCATATCTTAAACTATTGTGCAAATAACCTGAGTCAGCATGTAAGTAACATATCAGATAATTCATTAGTCATAAATGCGCTAAAGACTTGCCATGCTGAAACAAATTTTAATGACGCTCCGGTTAAAGGAGATAAAGTTTGGGGAGTATATATAGAGAAAATTTTAAGCAAATCAGGAAGAATGTTCATTCATTTAAAGCCTGGAGCAATGAGGGGATCTCACCAGTTAGGTGAATTTCTGTTACCTGGTGATATATTGGACTTTGATAACGTGAAATTCACAAATGGTCTAGGGAATAGTGTCAACTACCCTCAGCATTACCTTGCTATTGTTGATAAAGTGAGTATCAATTGTCGCTACTGCAGAATATATGAGCAGGCTCTTGATGGGAGTAATCAGGAAGTTACCTCAACGTTGTATTTACCATACATATCCAGCGGTGCAATTAGAGCTTACAGACCCGTACAGTCCGTTCTATCATCTCCCATCAATAATTCAACCATGAACAGTGCTTTGCTGAATTATTGTACTCAACACCTGGGCAAAAAAGTAGGTAATGGTCAATGTGCTGATCTGATAGCTCAAGGGCTAAAATCAGTGGGCGCAGAGACTGGTTTTAGAGATTCTCCCAAGCCTGATGACTATGTATGGGGAGCACTCGTTTGTACATTCAAGATTATAGATGGAAGACAAACCTTTATTCCTGGTGGTCAAACAAATGCATCTGTACCTGACTTGAGTTGTATTAAACCTGGTGACATATTGCAATATAGAAATGCTCGCTTTCGGTGGGGAGATCAATATCACTACTTCTCAATGATTGCGATACATCATACTGCCCTGGTGGAACGAGTCTCATCTGACAAATCAACCTGTTATGTTTTGGAGCAGAACTCTGAAGGAAGAGAGTATGTTACGCGAGGTTCCTTTCCGTTTTCTGGACTGTATACCGGTGAGATCTGGGTATATCGTCCTATCCCTAAGTAGTGTTAGAAGGAAGATCCAGCAGTAATAAGTATATCTACTTCTTGATATCCAGCCTCTCATGGATTGGATCGTGAACTATAATCTCGTATTACTTTTTCAGCTAATGAAACCGTCAGAGTTTCTCCTCATTACCACGTTTTAAGTGCTTATTATCCACTTGTATAATATGCTATTGCTGATAAATGTCTCGAACTTCCTCCGGATTATCTCAGTAACAGAGTTGATCGTTCATTCATCAGGCATTTTCGGACTTCGCTTAGCCTTCACCTTACTGTTCATCACAAATTTATATCACACATGGCAATCTAGGCTTGGTTATTTAGTCTTCATATATTTAGAAGTGGGATGGAATCTGGATACTAGACAATTTTACTAAGGATTGGGGAACTAATTATGGTTTACCTCAGCAAACTCAAAGTTATACATACCCCAGACAACCATTTATATCCAAATGAAGGATCAACTTGAAGATACTCTTTACCCCTTACAGCGGTGGTTCTATCGCCCATATTGTGCGATCACTTGCTGATGCTGATTGTTTACTAAAACGCGGTCATGAAATTTTGTTTACATCCACTACATCCAAGCGCGAGTTTGTGAGAAAGGCAGGCTACGAAGTTTATGGTGATGGGCATCCAGATGTGAATTTGAACGATGAGAACGATCAGACTATTTCCTACTTCAAGAACAATCGCCATCTATTTATTGCATGGATGAGAGACGAAATTAGAGCGGCTGATGACTTTCGACCAGATATCCTTGTCAAT
>JAJZFJ010000003.1 GCA_021805395.1 bacterium | reverse complement strand
CTCGCATTGAGATTTATGGAACCGAAGGCACTTTAAGTGTGCCCGATCCAAACGGATTTGGTGGTCCTGTAAGAGTACGGCGAGCGAGAAGCGGCGAGTGGGCAAACATACCTCTCACGCACAGCTTTGCAGAGAATGCCAGAGGGGTAGCGGTTGCCGATATGGCTGCAGCTATCAAAACTGGCAGACCACACAGAGCATCCGGGGAGATGGCACTGCACGTGCTGGAAGCCATGCATGGTTTCCATGATGCCTCAAACAGCGGAACACATTATGAGATGCAGACACATTGCGAGCGTCCAGAGCCCCTGCCAATGGATCTGCCTGAAGACAGCGTAGAATAAACGCTCATACTACATGATAGCGTAATGGATGGATGCCTAAAACATCCATACCATACGCTAGAATGAAAGCCTGATACCAACCAGCTGCCTGCAGGAGTTTATGTGATAGACTCGAGCACATCAGATACTCCATCTGGCAGGAGCCTGCACTTCTATACAGACTTTGCTACAATTTCCCTAATTGCACTCTCAACTTTTCCTGCCACCATTTCCAAGCCGGCATCAGGATAGAGGTCTGCCATCATTGTTGGTAAAAGTGCACTAATCCAGGTGGAACCATCCTTTTCATATACTGAAATTGGGCACGGAAGCATGAGAGCAAGAGTGATATCCTTATCCAGCACTTCACTGGCATAACGGGCATTGCAGATCTCAACTATTTTAAGGGGCGGTCGGCTGAAACCTTTAGCATTGAGTGTTTCCCCAACATCATGAATATGCAGCACGCTAAACCCAATTTCCGAAGTGTTGCGAGTTATAGTCGAAACAGCGTCATCTATAGATTTTGCAGTTTTAACAGTTAAGTCAAATTTTTTCATTATTTCTTTTCCTGCAGGCAGTATCATTACAGTTGTACGTGCAGATATATGCTCTGGTTACTCAAGCAAAGCAATGTGTAAATGGAACTGCACAATCTCACTAAAGGTATAACTAGTATCGGAGAATTGAGACTTAATAGCAGATGACAATGTAGGAGTACAGTTAAGATGTCTGATGCAGAGATGCTGGTTGAAGGTCAAAAGGCTCCCGATTTTTCAGGCGATACCACTGATGGGAATCGAGTCACACTTTCCCAACATATAGGAAAACAGCGAGTTGTGCTGGTGTTCTATCCAGGAGACTTCACACCTGTATGCAGTGCACAGCTATGCGAACTCAAATCTAATTGGCCACAAATCCAACAGCAAAGCACAGTTGTCTATGGTGTTAATTCTGCTAATATTCTCATGCACAAGATTTTTGCCAATATGAAACAGCTTCCGTTTCCTCTTATATCCGATAGCAAACGGAAGATAGCGGCTTTGTATGGGTCCAAAGGCAAATTTGGTTCAATACGCACAGTGTATCTTATCGATGGAAATGGAAACATTGGAGGTGCCTGGCGAGGCAACCCCTCAACCCAGGCAGTTTTAGACAGAATAATGAGACTGGAAGATAATTTACCCAGCAGATGATGTGGAACATGCGAACAACTCCTTCCCAATTTTTGATACTCCGGAGGTTTTTAAGAAATCTAAATGGAAGTTCCAGAAAACATCAAACTTGTTATAGAAAGCACACCTGCTACAACAAGGGTCTCATCTTCAAAAGTATCTAATCCAGTTCAAAGTAATCCATCTTCAGGTTCACCCCATAAAGCTGTTGTGATAGGAGCTGGATTAGGAGGTCTTTCCGTTGCAATTCAGCTTGCCAGAAGGGGCTGGATAGTCGATGTTCTGGAAAAAAACGACAAACCTGGTGGTCGTATGAACGTTATCCAGGAGCAGGGCTTCACCATTGATATGGGGCCGACAATGCTCATGATGCCTGAGGTAATTGAAGATATTTTCAGGTCTTGTGAACGCAATATGAATGACTACCTTGACCTGAAACGGCTTCTTCCCGCATACCGGCTTCAGTGGCTAGATGGCAAATTTCTTGATATGGGGATGCCAATGGAGCAGATGGTTGCACAGGTAAGAGATCTGGCTCCAGAGGATGCAGACAGTATTCCAGACTTGTACAGAGCAATGGCGGACAAGTATGAGAACGCCCGCTATAATTTTATTGAACGGCCTTTCAACTCTATGCGCCACATGCTCAGAAAATCCACATTGTCGGGTATGATCCGAGCACTGCCTCTTGAGAGCGTCTACAGCTTTGTAAGCAGATATCTCAAATCAGAAAGAATGCGTGAAGCTTTCACATTTCAAACTCTGTACCTGGGCATGAGCCCTATGGACTGTCCGGCAATTTATGCTTTACTGCCATACATCGAAGCGGAGTTTGGCATCTGGTATCCTCAAGGAGGTACCTCAAGGCTTGCTTCTGCTCTTGAGAGGCTGCTGTTAGATCTGGGTGGAAGAGTTCACTATCATACCACTGTAACAGGAATTGAAATAACTGGCAAATCTGCAAAGGGTGTGAGAGATGCTGATGGAGCTTTTTGGGGTGCAGATGTGGTGGTTTGCAACCAGGATGTTCCGAAAGCGTACCAGGACCTTGTTCCCGTATCTGTACGCAAGAAATACTCCAACAAAAAGATAGCCTCCTACGAATATGGATGCTCTGGTTTTCTGCTCTACCTGGGCGTTAAGAAGATGCAAACTGAGTGGAAACATAACATGATTGTCCTGAATGGGGACTATAAAACAACTCTGCGCGAGACCTGTAAAACACATCAGCTATCCGTTCAGCCTGCGCTGCATGTCTGTATCCCCACCCTCACAGATCCTACCCTTGCACCTCCCGGCCACGATGTTGTCTATGTGTTAGCACCCTGCCCAAACACGCTCGGCAAAATAGACTGGGAGCAGGAAGCCAAGGTCTATCGTGAACGCATTCTGGACACTCTGGAATCTTCAGGGCTGCCTGGGTTAAGAGAGAATATTGTGTTTGAACAGCAGATGACTCCTCCAGAATTCGAGACGAAATACGGCTGTTATGCCGGTTCTGCCTATGCGAGTTTAACGCCATCTTTCTTACAATCGGCATATTTCCGGCCGCACTGCAAAAGTGAAGATGTTGACAGACTCTATTTCGTTGGCGCAGGAACGCATCCGGGTGGAGGTGTTCCAATTGTGCTAACATCTGGAAGAATCGCAGCCGAAGAGATAGTTCACAATTTTGCCAAGCGGAATATGAAATAGTCATTGGGAATGTAGCAAAGGAAAGTGATCCAGCCAGACTGATTTATGAAATATGAATCGTTTCATAATTGCAGAGAAATCTTTGAGACTGGACGAGAATTCCTGTCGTATTGCTGTATAATGCAGTAATAAACGGCTGTCAGATCTACAGATTTATGGAAGGGTAAGTTAATATGCTATATACAATTCTATTTGGTGTGGGTGGTGGGCTTTTCTTTAGTTGGGCTGCAAGTAAGTGCAAAGGCAAAAATGCACGCAATGCCATGAATCATCTGTCCACTGGCTGCTGGCTTTTTCTGTTGTTATTAGTACCCTTTAACTGGTTTGGCCCTATAGGGTGGATCCTGAACCTGTTTTTGATTAAGCTTATCCCATCCATAATCTTCTTCCTCATGGCAGGTAACAGCTTCCTTAAAGAGATACGGGCACAGCAGCGCGGAGATTATACAGACCGAGCTATCTGAACGTCCTGACTGTTTTGATTATTGATATGCATTAGCATGAATTGCACCAGTTCCATTTCAGCATCCTGTCTCTCTTTATGATGAGGCGGGCCATGAGATGATTTTGGAAACTGCCTCAAAATTGCCATACCTGCAGGAGCTGCTTCCACGATGCGTCTGCTGTGGGTATGGGGCACAATCGGATCCCTTCTACCTTGTATCACAAGCAGAGGACATTTTATGTGTGGTGCTGCCAGTTCAGGAACTATCTCCTCTGGATCTACTTCAAACCACCTGAACCCGTTTCCTGCCATCAGCACAACCTTCTCCACAATGAAAGCAAATGGCCCAAAGTGATGCTTGCATCTCTGTTTAAGTGCATCAGGTAGAGAGGCAAACCCGGCATAACTGCAACACGCAGCCAATCTGTTATCGCGCGCAGCAGTTCGCACTACCACCGATCCACCCATGGAAAAACCCATAGCTCCAATTTTTAATCCTTCACAGTCTTTTCTAGTCTGAATGTAGTCGATGGCACCCTGCAGGTCTTGCACTTCCCGATATCCAACAGTGCATCGATCTCCCTCACTTTTGCCAGATGCTCTAAAATCAAACAGTAAAACTGAGTAGCCTGCTTTCAAAAGGGGTAAAGCCCACGGAAGCATATTTGCTCTGTTACCTGTCATTCCATGGCACAGCACAACCACACCTCGTGGTTTCGCCATTGCTATCCACCATCCCCTCAATACAGTGCCGTCTCGGGATGGAAACTCCACATCTTCACTTAGGAGTTTAAATTTTTCTGGAGATGGAATAAGTGGAATTTTTGGAGGAAATACACTGATTCTTGCAATAAAAATACCGCCTAACACTAACCACAACACAAGAATTGCTATTATTACAGCAACAGAGGGAATTATGAAATGGATCAAATTTACTACCCTGAGAAGATATTTTAGAACAAAGATACCTGAAAAGAAGGAATAACGCCCCCGAACGTTTAACTTACCGATAAATTAAATCCATTAGGAGTGTTTTATGGGATTGGCTATACAACGAAGTTTAACTCTGAGCATCTGCGCCGCACTGCTGAGCATGGTTACTGTCTCCAGGATCTTGGCAGATTCTCCCTCTGTAGTCAAAGTAGTACACGATGGTCCTGCATGGCACCTAACGGTGAGTGGTAAGCCATACTTTATAAAAGGTGCAGGTGGTGATGCCTCAATGGTGATACTGAATGCAGATGGAGGGAACTCTGTTCGGACATGGGGAACCGATGACACTTTTACAAAATTGCTGGAAAAAGCTCATAAAGACCATATCATGATTACTGCTGGACTCTGGCTTGGCCATACAGAACAGGGTTTTAACTATAACGACCCTTCTCAAGTCCATGCCCAGTATGAGATGGTGAAAAAATGGGTACTTAAATATCGCAACTCCCCAAATCTTTTGCTTTGGGGTTTGGGCAATGAGATGGAGGGGTATCAAAAAGGCAATAATCCTCTCATCTGGAAAGCAATTGAACAGATTGCCAAAATGGTACACCGACTGGATCCCAACCACCCTACCATGACCGTAACCGCAGACATTGGCGGAGACAGGGTGGAAGATTTAAACAAGTACTGTCCAGATATTGATATCATGGGCATCAACTCATACGCCGGCGCACCCTCTATCCCACAACGCTACAGAGCCGCCGGAGGAGTTAAGCCCTATATCCTTACGGAATTCGGACCTCCTGGTGCATGGGAATCTCCCAAAACTCCCTGGGGATCTCCAATAGAGCTCACCAGCACACAAAAAGCTGCCTGGTATAAAAAGTCATACCTTGCAACTAAAAGTGATCCACTTTGTCTTGGCAGCTACGCCTTTATATGGTCTAGCAAACAGGAGGTCAGCGCTACCTGGTATGGCATGTTCCTGCCAGATGGCAGAAAACTTGCTGCAGTGGATACCATGGAGAAGTTATGGTCTGGCAAAGCTACAACACATCCCTGCCCAACAATTAACAGCTTTTCTGTGAAAGAGGGAGATGTAACCACTCCAGGATCAACTATCCATGCTGTCCTGAATACATCCGATGAGGGTGAAGGTCCTCTCAAAGTGAAATGGGGTCTTCAGGATGATCCTAATCAGCAGAGCGTGAACGGGGCAGCACAGGCAGTGCCAGCAACTTATCCTGAAGCAGTTACGTCCAGCTCCACCACCGGAGCAACGATAGTGATGCCGAATGTGAACCGGAACTACCGGCTGTACGCATATGTATACAATGCTGCAAATGGTGCGGCGGTTGCCAACATCCCTATCAAATGCTATCAAGAGGGCGCACCAAATGTACTCAGTGCAGGGAAGCCCGTTGCGCTGCCTTTCTATCTCTATAAATCTGGCATCACCACGGAGCCGTATACACCTTCAGGCTACGAAGGGAATTATGGTGCCATAAAGATGAACGAACAATACCCTCGCGCTTCGGATGCGGATAAGACCTGCATTCAGGTGAAGTATACAGCTTCCGATCAGTGGGGTGGTGTTGTTTGGCAAAATCCGCCGAACAACTGGGGCAAGCTGAACGGAGGATACAACATTACAGGAGCAACCAAGCTTACATTTAAAGCTAAAGCCGATACCAATGGCTTACCAGTAAGTTTCTTCTATGGCGTATTAGGCTCCTCTGCAACCTATCAGGACAGCAGTACTGCCTCCATCAAGGTGAATCTCACAAAACAGTGGAAAACCTATACCATCGACCTGTCTGGCAAAGATTTAAGCAAGATCCTCACGGGTTTTGGATGGTCCGCCGCAGCGAATGGCTCACCATTCACTTTCTATCTCACAGATATTGAGTATGTGAAATAGTCTCGCGGTAGATGGCTGCAGATGTCTCATACGGTTGAGAGGTCTGCAGTCAGCCATTCAGATACCACTCTCTGCACTAATCCGACAGTCTAAAATGGAGAGCATATATTACTTTTCGATCATTTTTAACTTGAGAAGCAGAAGAATTCCCCAACTTTGAACTGAATTGCTGAAAGTATAAATAGCAGAGCACTCATGTTCATAAATTAAAGATGCGCTAAATAATAGAGATGAATGTGGAGAAAAGTCGCCTGCTATGTGGATCCTGAGGTGCAAGCTCTTCAGGATGAAACTGAACAGCAATCACACCAGGTCTATCTGGATGCTCCATACCTTCAATCACGCCATCTGTTGCTGTGGCAGTCACCACATACCCAGGAGCCAAATCTCTTACTGCCTGGTGATGGAGAGAATTCACCTTCATCTCAACCACCCCCACAGCAGCTTCCAGAAGGCTGCCCTCTTTAATCATAATGGGATGTGTTGGCTGATTACGCTCACCTTGCTGACGATGCTGGGTATTGGAAGGTCGTTCAGTAGGAAGATCCTGGTAGAGAGTGCCACCTGCTACCACATTAAGGAGCTGCATTCCCCTGCAAATTGCCAGAATAGGGATCTCGCTCTGGATAGCCGTTTTCACCAGCAGGGTCTCGAAGGAGTCACGCAGCTCATCTGGAGCACCGCACTCTGCAACTGGTTCGCTTCCATAATAGCGCGGGGCAACATCTGCACCGCCAGATAGCAGTAATCCATCTATGCTGTCTAAAAGACGCCGCATCTGCTCTATGCTCTCTGTTACAGGGATGATAAAAGGCACGCCACCAGCAAGCTCCACAGCTCTGGCATAAGCCAGATTACTGACAATCTTCGTACCGCTATGGCCTTTTGATGCCTCTGTACTAGCTGTAATTCCAACTATCCTTCGTCTCATTTCCTGCCCTCCTCAACCATAACCCGTGGTTCTGTAGATACCAGTGTAAGAGGAACAGAGGTATCTGGAAGATGAGGAGGCAGCTCACCATAAGAGTAGGAGGGACGGTGTTTTCTAAGCCATTTTACTGATATCACACCTGCAACGAACATCAGGAAGCTTACTATTTCGGTATATGTGAGATGAAGTGACGGAATATCATAAGTGGACGTTCCACCAATTCTCAGCGGCTCCAGAAGGCATCTGTCCACACCATACATTGCAACGTAAGCCCAGAACAGCTCACCATCCGGGCGTTTTTTCTGCTGCCACTTATATAGCCATGCAAAAAGAAAAAGATTGATAATGGAATCGTATACCTGAATTGGCTGACTGGGCGGCGTGAGGATAGACGGGTTGTTTTCATCAGGGAATCGAACACCCCATGGCAGCGTTGTGGGAGCACCGTAGCAGCATCCGTTTAACAGACAGCCTACCCTGCCAATGGCATAAGCTAGTGGAAACGACATTGCCACCACATCGGCTGCAGCCAGCGTTACAAGTTTATGCTTTTTGCAGTACCAGACCATAAACAACACACCAAACAGCATAGCGCCCTGAATTGTTAAGCCGCCTTCCCATATTGCAAAAGCTTCTAATGGATGATGGATATAGTCCCCCGTGTCAATCGCAACAAAGAAGAATCTTGCTCCCACCAGTCCCCAAAGCAGGCCATAAAATCCAATATCGAAAATTCTGTCTGGATGAATTCTCCGTGGTGAACCTTCCGGTTCCGAAATCAAACTCAAACGGCAATGTCTCAGCGCATACCATAAACCTACAGAAAACCCAAGAACTATCAACACTCCGTAGGAGTGAACAACAAAACTGCCAATATGAAATAGAATAGGATGCATCAGACGCTCTTCTCTTCCCGATGAACTGAAACTTTCGCATCAGCAACAGGTACACTTCTGGAAATCTCTTCCGAGGTGCGGGATGTTCGTAATAGGTGAAACAAAAGAAGCACAATTGAAAAACTGATCGCAGAATCTGCAACATTAAATATTGGCCAGTGGATTATGCGGATATCAAAGAAGTCCACAACATAACCAACTCTCACCCTATCCAGTAAATTTCCAATTGCTCCCCCCAGTGCAAGTGCGAAAGCTGCTCCTGGTACCAGTTCACGATTTGCCCGCTGATAGGCAAATACAAGACCAATGGATGCAACCAGCGCAAACCCTATGAAGAACAGATTTCCTCTGGGCATTAGACCCCATGCCCCTCCGGTATTGTGTGTAAGGGTCAGCATGAAAGCATGGCCAATCACCGGAGTACCACTGCCATCAAGCGACAGATGCTTTTCTGCCCAGGATTTGGTTACCTGATCAGAAATAAGCACTATAGCAACAATAAACATAAAAATTGAAGGGCGTAGGGTTAGTCTCTTTTGGTTCATAATTTTCATACGTATTTCATAAGAGCGGCTGTTTGCTTTTTAAGTGCAAATACTCTTCAACACGTTCCTGTTTGCCATGCACAAAAGTTCCACCCACCATCGCAAAATGTGGCGTGGGAATGCACAAAGCTCAATTGCGGTTAGCAGGTTTTGCTGTTGCCTCCAGTATTAGGGCTTCAGGGTCTAACCACTGTCCCAGCTTCCTGAATCTTTCATACCTGTGTTCCATTAGCTTGGCAGGCTTCATCTTTTTCAAATCATGCAGGTTTCTGCTTAAAGCTGCTGCCAGCGTACTGGCAGCGGTGTGCGGCTCTCTGTGTGCACCACCCAGTGGTTCCACAAGGACTTCATCCACAACTTCAAACTTATGGGCATGTGCGGCTGTTATTTTTAGCGCAGCGGCAGCCTGCGGTGCATTCGCCCTATCTCGTCCGAATTCGGACAGAATTGCTGCACAGGATTCCGGAGGAATAACCGAGTAGATCGCATGTTCCATCATCAGTACCCTGTCGCCAACTGCAATTCCGAGGGCACCTCCACTGCCGCCTTCACCGATAATTGCAACAATGATGGGTACAGGGAGTTTAAACATTGCTTCCAGATTTTGTGCTATGGCACGGCTTATTCCCTCTTCTTCAGCCATAAGGTTTGCTTCGGCTGCAGGAGTATCGATTAGAGTAATAATAGGCTTTCCAAATCGTGCAGCCATCTCCATCAGCCTCAGGGCTTTTCTAAACCCTGCAGGTCTGGCACTTCCAAAGTTTCTCACCTGCCTGTCTCGCAGATCTCTTCCTTTTTGGTGTCCGATTACCATCACAGATTCACCCTTAAATCGTGCCATACCGCCAACAATAGCCTGGTCATCCGCATTAATTCTATCGCCATGGAGTTCTGTAAACTGATCGAACATAAGCCGTATATAGTCGAGGGTATAGGGGCGTAACGGATGTCTGGCCATCTGCACCTGGTTCCAGGGTGTGAGGTTATCGAATACCTGATGCATCACCTTGTCCCGCTGGATCTCAATTCTGGCAATCTCTGCATCCAGATCGAAGCTTCTGGCTATGGCATCACTTCTCTGCTCGGGATCATTTGCCCTGCTTTTCAACTCCTCAATAAGTGCATCCAGTTCGGCAATGGGGCGTTCAAAATCAAGCAAGTGCTGCAATTTCTGCCTCCTCTCCAGCAAAGAATGTAAGAATTGAGCCCAGAGTAGAGCGCATCTCTTTGCGAGTCACTATCTGATCGATCTGTCCACTTCTAAACTGAAATTCTGATGTCTGGAAGTCATCAGGAAGTTTCATTCCCATATCCTGGTTACCCACCCGCCTTCCGGCAAAGCCTATAAGAGCACCGGGTTCGGCAAGAATAACATCGCCAAGAGACGCGTAGGATGCATACACACCCGCCATGGTAGGATCTGTGAGAACAACAATGTATGGAATTCCAGCGGTACGTAATCGGGAAATAGCCGCACTGGTTTTTGCCATCTGCATAAGAGAAAGAAGCCCTTCAAACATGCGTGCCCCGCCACCATTTGCAGTGAACAGGATGAATGGAAGGTTCTCGTTGAGGCTTCTTTCCATGGCGCGCACTAACTTCTCTCCCACAACGCTGCCCATTGATCCCCCTAAAAACTCAAAATCGGCGATACTGAGCACAACAGGATGACGTTCAATTTTTGCGTATCCACACAAAACAGAGTCTATTAAACCCGTATCTTGTTGAGCACGTTGAAGCTTTTCTGCATAGCCGGGGAATTCTAATGGATTACAGGAGTGGACAGAGGAGTCGATCTCAATAAAAGATTCAGGATCGACCAGCATTTCAAGCCTCTCCACAGCTTTAAGCCTGTAATGGTAGCCACAATGCGGGCATACCCGCAGGTTACGTTCAACATCCTTAGCAAAATGAATCTCCCTGCATTTCGGACATTTCATCCATAGTGCTTCGGGCGCTGCATTTTTCGCTGCACCATTTCGCTGAGAAGGGCGCTGAAACCATTTTCCACGCTCCATACGAGTATCCTCCATTTTTCGATTCCACTATTCGGAAAGGAATTTATTTGCAATCTACTGAAGAAGAACCTGCAGTTGTGGTATTCTGAAAGACCGCAACGTTGCGAGAATTCCTTTAGCAGGAGAGCATAGCGCTATGAGCCTCCCCGAGTGGCGAAAAGAGATAGATCGTATCGACGAGCAGGTCGTTCAGTTATTAAATCGCAGAGCAGACCTTGCGCTGCAAATCGGCCATGCAAATTCGTCCACACGTTCGCACTATTATACCCCGGAGAGAGAGCAGAGTATCTACAAGAAACTCCTGGGACATAATAATGGTCCATTAGGGAACGATGCCATACGCGCTATCTACCGGGAAGTGATATCTGCCTGCAGGGCACTTGAGAAGCCCTTGGGCGTAGCATTTCTTGGCCCGGAAGGGACGTTTAGTCACCTTGCTGCCCTTGCCAGATTCGGCTCCTCTGCACAGTTATCTCCCGTATCCTCCATTTCAGAGGTTTTTTCACAAATTGAACGGGGTGAATGTGATTATGGTGTGGTTCCTGTGGAGAACTCCTGGGCAGGAGTTGTTCCCGAAACGCTGGATTCATTTATGACTTCAAACCTGAGAGTTGTCTCAGAAATCTTTCAGCCTATTCACCATAACCTGCTGTCCAAATGTGATCAGATAGAGAAAATTACTAAACTGTACTCTCACTTTCAACCTTTGGGACAGTGCCAGAAATGGCTGCAAAACCACATGCCCGGCGTTGAAACAGTGGAAGCTTCCAGCACTTCGCGCGCAGCAGAACTGGCTGCAGAAGATGAGGGCAGTGCTGCAATAGCTACTACACTGGCAGCTGAGCGCACTGGTTTGCCAGTTCTATGCAGCCACATCGAGGATAATCCATCTAATCGTACACGATTCCTTATACTCGGCTATAATGAACCTGAGCCCACCGGGAAAGATAAAACCTCCATCATGTTTGCGGTCCACAACAGAGCCGGTGAGCTTGTTCAGGCACTTAAAGCTTTCGAAAAATACGATGTCAACCTTACGATGATCGAGTCGCGCCCTGCGCGTACAGAGGCATGGCAGTATCTATTCTACATAGATGCGCAGGGTCACTCTCGAGATCTTCCTGTTAGCAAAGCACTGGAACAGTTAAAGCAGTTAACTCTCTTCATGAGAACATTGGGCTCGTATCCTGAATCCAGCTAAAGTTAGTCAAGAAATCTGCGGATTTAACTCTTAGGCTTTGTATTGTACGAAGTTGCAATGCTCATTGCCCGAACCAGTTCTGCCTCATTAAGACCACCATGGTGTGTGGTATCAAAGAATTTCAGCATTAAATCCACCGATTTGTCTGGAGAAATGCCAGTAGTGGGTGTTCCTTCCAAACGCCCCATATCTACCACAAATTTATTAAGGCCTTTCGGACCCAGATACCCTGTATGTTTTGTATCGAAACTCTGCATAGCACAACCAGCAATGCTTTTTAATACTGCGGTGTGCACAATCCGCTGTGAATGAACTGGCTCATTGTTCAAAAGGTTTTCACTGTCAGCAGTAAAACCAATGAATACAATGCACATCTCATCTGTAGTCTGCTCACCCCACCACACATGTTTAGGTGGAGAATTTGTGTTACGAACGTTTCCATCGCTATTGTCATAATGGGCGATCAGAGTAATTTTCGTGCCAGAGGGCAGATGTATCGGTTTCTTGTATGCATACTGCATCTGCCAGTTAAACGAGTAGCGAGGTACATTCAGCAGAGTTACATCGTTTCCATTTGGTAGTGAAGCAGTTACAGAGATTGATTTGCCTAACCAGTGCATGTGGGGCTGAATCGTATATATAGTCATATTCATTGGAACAGTTATGCTTGCACTGGTAGTGTAATTTGAATCCCCTGCTGGAATAGACAGAAATGGATTTAGCACGGGAAGATAGTTCATCTTCTTCTTAACCGGCCCGCGCTGGAAATAGAGTGCTATCTCAGTTTTGTCTGTTTCTGGTCTTCCATCTCTGTGATAGTGAACCTGTAAAACTATGTCTGCATCTTTGGGGAGCAGTATTCCGACTCCTGGAGGTGCAGAGTGCGGCTGAAATCCGGGAACCCATCCTCCCAGTGCACCAGAGGCAGCAAAACCAGGTCCTCCAAATGATGTGTAACCCGGTTGTCCATCATGTGTGGCTGCTTCCAGTTTTCGGGCTGTTCCTGTGGTGTCCAGATAAGCTATTACATGGTGAACAACTCTTGGACACCCTGGTCTGACATCAATGGCAGAGATAAACTGATCATGTCCAAGATGTGTGGGGATAACAAAACAACGGTACACATCGCTACCTGAAGCCCCCAGGTGATATGAGCGGCTGGGAGCCAACACCAGATCTGGGGTACCTAGAGGCCACGCACTGCTGTAAGCTGGCGCTGCGGGGATTTTTTTTACATTGCCCTCTGGTGCTCCCTCTTTGTACCATTTCTGAAGGATCGCAATTTGTGACTTGCTCAGTACCTGTGCATGAGCAAAAAGTCCAGGATCATCTGCTCTCCATGGCGGCATGTATCTGCTCTCTGTGACTGCTGCAATAGTTCCGGCATGTTGTGATGCCTGAGTATAGTTCAGTAGTGAAAATGGTGCGACAGAATTTGCATGGTGGCAGGATACACATTTTGCATTAAGTATTGGAGCCACATCTGAAGCGTATGTTACCAAGCGCGAATGGTGAATACTTGTTTCAGCAAAAGATGGCATTACAACAGCAATTCCTAAACTTGCAAGAACTGCAATTGAGAACTGCTTTCTGAAAGCGAGAATTATTTGGTTCAATCTAACTACTCCCTGGTTGAAGCTTGAATCTACAATGAGCTAACCTGATATATCATCATTTAATGATATACGCTTCAGGTGTATCTGTATTCACCTTATACATTCTGTGTAAACACTACAATCTTCTACGTTCTAAAATGAAAGCAATACGCTGATTCAAAAGTCTTCACGAGTTTCTTTATGAGTGCAACGTAATTGACCATGCCAGCGTATCAGATGTATGGACAATACTTTGAATTCAAAGTAATTGACATGAAGGATGGTAATCACTTTGTACGGAGAAGATACAGACAGGGCACTTGAACTGCTATACGCTCTATTTGCATGTCAGTACAATGTTGCAGAGAGGGCGAGAAAAGACATCGCACAGTATGGACTGGGGATGAGTGAATTCGCAATGCTGGATGTACTGTATCACAAAGGATCCATGCCTCTAACACGCGTTGCATCCAGGATGCATCTTTCAGGTGGTAGTACCACTTACATAACCGACAGACTGGAAAAACGAGGACTAATACGCCGCAGAGTATGTTCCGAGGACGGCAGAAGACAGTATGCTGAGCTCACCATGGAAGGCAGGCAACTCTTCCAGGAGATATTCCCCAAACATGCAGATGAGATAAGGAAAACGTTCCACGCTCTCTCACCAAATGAACAGGAAGAGATTACATTTCTGTTGCAAAAACTCTCCGCATCACTTTCAGCGAGAGTGAATTTAAAAGACATTGGAATACTATCAACACAAGGAGATTTGAATGACAAAAATTGCGATAATCTATCATAGCGGCTATGGTCATACAGCGGCTATTGCCGAGGCTGTGGAGCGTGGAGCTTCCTCAGTTGAAGGCACTGAGGTCACCCTTATTAAAGCAACTGAAGTTGAAAACCATTGGGATGCACTTGATGCCGCAGATGGCATCATTTTCGGTACGCCAACTTACATGGGCAGCATAGCATGGCAGTTGAAGAAAGTGTTGGAAGAGACTAGCGGTAGATGGATGCAGCAAAGCTGGAAGGATAAGATTGCTGCAGGTTTTACAGTTTCTGCAAGCTGGAGCGGTGATAAACTCAACTCTCTCACCGATCTCACAATATTTGCAATGCAGCACAGCATGATCTGGGTTGGGTTAGGGTTACTACCCGGTTTCAATCACTCAAAAGCTACTCAGGACGATCTGAATAGAACCGGACACTCCATAGGCGTCGGAATTCAGGCGAATGCAGATCAGGGCAATGAGGGCATGAGAGAGTCCGATTTCAAAACAGCTGAAGCACTAGGAAAGCGTGTGGCAGAGACAGCAAAAAGGTGGAAGGCTGGCGCATAGCAGCCGACATAGCGCTTACTGCAGACTGCACTGCTGTCACTCCTCGGTTGGTTTAAACCACATTAACCCGTCAGTTATGGATGGCACCAAAATGCCAACAAGATCCCTAACTGGCGGGTTTGGTTTGAAAATGTGCTCAGGGTTAAACATAATCTGTTCACCTATGATCTCATTGAATGTTGTAGCAGAGTAATTTTGCTCGCATAGTCTGAATAAAGAAGGTTTACATGATGAAGTTAGCTCTTTCAATTTGCATGAAGTGGCATACACCCTTGTTTGATCATGATGTCTTATGGACATCTGTTTCTTATCTACCACCTTTTCTGGACTCAGCTACTGCAGGCTAATGTATATGGGATCTAAAGTAGTTATGAACTTCAAAAACTTAGTTTCGTAAAGTATTTTGAATTATTTTCGCGATTTTGGAACCAAACCTATGAAAAATCTGTTGACATTAACAGGAACCTATGATAATATATCCGCATTAACTTTCTGTATAATTCTAAACTGTTCTAATCCATGAGGGAAAGTGGATTTACAAAGTGAAAGCAATACAAAAAATTTTTACCCCCCCCTATTTTATTGCAATAAAATCGCTTGCAATATGCATTGTAGATCTCACAATTGCTTCATGCTCACCTCATAAAACATTTTTACAACCCAACCCTTCTCTTACACAACCCAATTCGTTGCTTGCCATTCGTGAAGTGCAAAAGTGTCCTCAATTCGTTGCAGCTGAGCACTTGTGTAACAGGAATAAGTATGCAGATGCAGCTAACCAGTTAACTAAGCTAGCCACCTTGCGAAAATTTTCTCACTATCAACTTGCGTACATTCAGCAGCAGCGCGAACTTTGCATGTCTCATCTTGTACAACCCGACAAAGTTACGCCTCCTCCAGCTTTGCCTGTGCCAACAAATAAACCAGACTGCGGACCAAGGGCACTTGCTCTTGTACTACACCACCTTGGCATGCCAGTGAAGCTGGCAGATATTGAGCAGCATACTCCTCTTACAGCCAAAGGATGTAGTATGGAAGAGCTTGCGAAGGATGCCAAACGTTATGGTCTCCATCCTGTAGGTGTCCAGGTTGCCAGGAACGGTATATCACAACTGAAAACACCTGTCATTGGCTGGGTGGATGATAACCACTATATCGCGGTCTTTTCTTTGCACAATAGCATGGCTGTTGTGCATGACCCCAACGTGGCGAGTGCCAATACCATTTCACAGCAGGAACTGTTAAGGCTGACAGGCGGTTATTTTCTGGAGCTGGGACGGTGAAGGGAGACAGGGAACGCGTTTGGCTGGAGTGAGGGTGATGTTGTGTTCCGGGTTTTGGGGTTGTATTGCCAGGTGTTGTTAGGTTGTCTTGTACGGAGTTTACATGGTGT
>JAJZFJ010000109.1 GCA_021805395.1 bacterium | reverse complement strand
TCCACATCGTGCGTAACCAGTACTACTGTCCTTGGTGCTCTTGCGAGCATTTCAAACAGTTCATGGCGCATTTTTAATCTCGTGAGATAATCCAGTGCGGAAAACGGTTCATCCATCAGCAAGATATCACAATCGGTAGCCATAGCGCGGGCAAGCTCTGCTTTCTGACTCATCCCTCCCGAGAGTTGGTAAGGATAAGCATTCACAAATTCACTAAGCCCCACCAGCGATAGCTGTTCAAGCACTCGTGCCTCCCGTTCCCTGGGGTTTTGGATCTGCCTAACTGCCAGCTCCACATTCTCTCCCACCGTTAGCCATGGTAATAGGCCGCCATGCTGGGTTATTGTTCGGCATGGTCCATTTCGTGTAATTGTGCCGGATGCAGGCTTTTCATGTCCTCCAAGGAGGCGTAACAGTGTCGTCTTGCCACATCCTGAGGGACCAACAAGTGCTACAAACTCATGCTGCTTTATGGATAGGTTGAGATCATCAAGTACAGTGAGAGATCCATATCTTTGAGAAACCGCGTTGGCGGAAAGAGCAATCTGGTTTTCGATCAATCTTTTATCCCCTGCCTGTAACCCCATTGTACAGAGGGCATTCTGCTTAATTGCGAGATAATTTTGTCCAGGAGCAGACCGATTATGCCTATCAACAACATGTGAACAACAAGACGGTCCGGTCTCAGTGCATTACGGTCATCATAGATTGCGAACCCAAGGCCACTTCGGCCAGCAACCATTTCCGCTGCAACAACAACAAGCCAGGCAATTCCCATAGAGATTCTCAGCAGAGTGATCACCTGTGGCATGATTGCAGGCAGCAGAACTTTTGTAACTCTGTGGTAGCCGTTAATTCCGTACTCACTTGCAACCCGAAAGAATGTGGGATCTATGGAGACAGTTGCTGCGAATATGCTAAGAGTCATGGAAAAGTAGAGAGACATAAATATGAGAAAAATCGCTGAAGTGTCACCCACTCCAAACCATGCTATTGAAAATCCTATCCAGGCCAATGGGGAGAGACATCTCAGAAAATTCACGAATGGCAGCAGCGCAGTTCGCATCAATTGATTGGATGCCAGCAGTAAACCGGACGGAAGCGCAAGCACAAACGACAAGCTGAAACCAATTGCCACACGCCACAGAGATGAAAAGATATCCTGATACACCTGGCTGCCGTGCATTACTTTTATTCCAGCTCTCCAAACCTGGATTGGGTAGGGGAACATGGTATCAATAAGCAGATGCTGCATTAGCAGGAACTGCCACAGGCAGACCAGGACAATAACAATCCCTATCGGCAGCAGGATTGCAAGTAATGAATTTGCAGCTTTACCGCGGTTCAAGTTCACTCCTCTTCCCAGCTTCCACTACCACTCTTCCCCAGAGCAAAGAGCTGTTGCACAAGATAGCAAGTCTGAACATACCATGTAGGGTTGCGGATGAGGGAAGCAACTGGGTATGTATACATGAGTATGACCGGTAAGTACCAGGACTGTTCTGCAGCCTGCAGCATGTCCTGCGGCAATATCTCTGGGACTGTCTCCTACAACTAGACAGTCGGCCAGGTTTAGTGAATGCTCATTCGCAGCACGTTCCAGCATCCCGGGAAGAGGCTTTCTACAGCTGCATCCATCGGATGAGTCATGGGGGCAAGCATAGACCGCTTCGACTTTCGCGCCAGATGCTTCCAGTCTGCTAACCAGCTCGGAATGGATGGTGTTCAGCATATCAATAGACAGATAGCCTTTTGCTACCCCCGCCTGATTGGTGAAAATAAAAAGCCGCCAGCCTGCCTTGCAGAGCATAGCTAATGCCTCTGTGACTCCAGGTAGCAGCTGAAGATCTACAGGTGTGGTTACATAGGTACCACCTTCAATACTCACAACACCATCTCTATCTAAAAAGAGAACCTTGGAAAGCAACCCTCATACTCCCTCTTACCTCTCATAGCTGAGAGATAATATACCACTGATCGCTATCATTAGCCCTCTAGTAACCAAATAAAACATTTGTTTATCCATGATTTAACGCTTCAGGAAGATCACATTTTTCTTGAAATGGCTAATAATCGATACGTAAGAAATCGTAATGGAAAGTGTAGTTTCGAGTTGAACATGAAGACTGTATGCTTTCTGATAATGGATTGTACAGAGCGTGCTATATCCAACATTAGCATCTCCTACAATGACTATTGATAATGAATGGAGAACAAAATGACCACATCACCGGTTTTAGAACCAACCACCAATGATTCGGTAATTGCAACCTATAACACCCACCAGGCAGCAGAAGCCTCGGTAATTGAGTTGCAAAAAAGCGGATTCGATATGACAAAGGTTTCCATTATTGGTAAAGATTATCACACGGAAGAGAATGTGGTGGGCTATTACACCACTGGTGATAGAGTGAAAGCATGGGGGAAGACAGGTGCCTTTTGGGGAGGCCTGTGGGGCTTTCTGTTTGGATCAGCATTCTTTTTTGTGCCAGGGGTAGGGCCCATTATGGTCGCTGGACCATTGGTTGCATGGATAGTGAGTGCACTTGAAGGGGCGATTGTTGTTGGAGGTTTGAGCGCTCTTGGAGCAGCATTAGTTAGTCAGGGAATACCACATAACAGTGTTCTTAAGTATGAAGAAGAACTGAAAGCTGGCAAATTTCTGCTTGTAGCTCACGGCACATCTGCCGAAGTTGCACGTGCACGCGCTATTCTGAATGAGACAGACCATGATGGATTAAACCATCATATCGCATAGTATCCCGCTTTTCAACAGACGCGGAAAAACAGTACGCACTCTCAAAGTTATGGAGAGTGCGTACATCTGTTTGTATGCAGTTATTTAAGCTATATCAATCACTGTAATCACACCACTTCCGGTAGATGTATGTTTGGCGCAGTTTGATATTAATCTCCCGATAATAAAAGAGGTAACGGTTAAATATGCTTATAATCATGTTAAAAATCTATAGCACTTAGCTCTCTGTCGAGATAGTTAATAATAATCATGATTGAAGAATAGTGCCTTCCCATCGGCCTGCAGCCGCTTTAAATACGACATGTCCATTTACGAGCGGAGCAGAGAACCAATTCCCATTCAATCGCAGCATGCCCTCCACATCGCCACAAGGTAAACACACTTCGGCTTCAGCCCCTGCTGGTATAGTAAATGTGAAATCGAGTAACTGGTTGTTCTTCTTCCATGAGACTTCCACCGGTCCAAGCTCTGTACTCACAACCCCTTTGGCATATGATAGATCCCCAAGACGTGGGTCTATACTAATCTGCTTTGTCCAAACAGGCTTCCTCAGATCTACACCCAGCACTCTGCTGCACAATGGTATCGCACCAGAAACCCCATAAATGTGTATGCGTGATCCGCCATTTACATCCTCCCAGGTTGTCTGCCAGGGAGATGAGGTCATTAGTTCCCAATGCTTTCGGATGATATCAAGAGCTTGCTTGTTATATCTGTCATTTCCCTGAGCATAAAACAGCTCTGCCAGGTAGTAGTTAATCATCACATTGTTTCCACGCGATTGTTCCAGGTTCCTGGAAATGTACTCCATAACACCAGATTTACGGTCATCTGGAACCACTCCCTCCCTCATGCAAAATACTGCAGCCCAAAGGTCTGCCTCTGCAACGCCATTAGCATCTAAATGCAGATGAAACTTGCCATTCATAGTTTCTGCAACAGGTTTTATTTCAGGGGCAAAGATGCCAGAATAGTAACTGCCTTCTTTGTCATTCCATAGATTTTTATTGATGCTAAGCCCAAGTGTGGCAGCCTCAGTCCTCATGGTGTCTTCTTCGTTTTTTCTACCAATAGCCTTTGCTATAAATGCGGCACTATTCAATGCCCCAAACACATAGGCGTTTAGACACGTTCCTTCGCACTGCTGATACCCCATCGGGTTTCCCCAGACAACCCATTCGTAGTATGGTGCTGCCTGTACAAGGCCTCTCTGGGTACGATGTTTCAGAAACCACGCCATAAGCCGTTGTACAAAGGGAAACATCTCCTCCAGGAACTGCCTATCTCCCGTGTGTTCATAATAGAGATGAATGCCATTCACCCAGTCACAAGCTCTATCCAGCATAACTGCATGGATGTCCCAGCGTTCACTGCACGAATGTGCTTTGATAATGCCATTCTTCTGCTGCGTTAGAGCTATCCTGCGAAGCATGTCTCTATGCAGTCTTGGATCGCTGTAGAGGCGACTGCCATCAGGCTGTGAACCAGCCATAGTGAGTCTGCTGAGCTCATAGGCTGGTGGGCTGTTGTCCATCCATTCCACACGCTCCCGGTCTGCGCAATCCACATACGCATCTTCACTGAGTACTTCGAGTGATCGCGTGGATACCTCCCAGACACTATTTAGCATGGGATCACTGCATTCAAAGCTGCCAACACACTCAAATGGGTAGTTCACTGCCACCACTTTGAAACCCTGCAGAGTAAGCTGTCCTGATATGAGATGCACCACAACTCGCACCATGCCATAGGTATCGCCGCTCATCCATGTCTGCATGCCTGCCCTGCAGATGTAGGAACTTTCCGAATATCCGCTATCGGGGGCGTAATAGTGCGCCAGGATTTTGCTACCCTCCGTGGCTTCAAAATCCATCACTGTGTATGCCTGTTGTACAAGTCCAATATCAATTGTAATAGCGGCAGGACTATGAAGAATTTGAGGAAATGAGAGTGAGCTGAAGCTGGAATGTTTGTTTGGAGGCTGAATGAACGAGATTTTGAGGCTGCTTTCTGGGACTGGTTCCTCCTTTAGAAGAGGAATGGATCTTGCACGCAAAGGAGCAAACATGGTTTCAGCAGGAGCTGAGATATCATAGCGCAGAGGAGAAATGGATATGGCATGAGGCCATGCAGAAGCGTCAAAATTAGCATCTGTCCACTCTCCTGGCATCTTACGGGCATCTATATTCTCGATGATTGATCCCCAACAATCTGGACGATCGAGAAAAGAGCTCTCTCTAGTTGCTTTCCATGTGGAATCAGAGTGAATATGACTATGCCTGCCGGATGGAAGCTCTGCATCCATAAACAGGGTTAAACCTGGCTGATGGAACATGATACGACCCGTAGGCATATCTCGAAAGACTAAAACTGCTATTGAGTTTTTTCCAGATTTAAGATAGGATCCCACATCTACAGTGTCATACTGGGGGCCGTTGTTTTGAAATCTAGCTGGTCCTCTCAGCACATACCTACCATTTATATATAGCCTGTATCTGGTGTATGCGAAGAGATGCAGAATTGCTGTATCTGGGGTTTCAGGAAGTTGAAAATCTTTGCGGAAGGCTGCATAGAGGTTGCCAGATTCATTTTGTGGCAGGTCAGCACTCCATATAAATGATGCACCCAGGGCATAGCCTATTGCGTCATTGTGATTGTCTCTCTCCTCGTATGCCTCATCCCCTGGGTGCTCCTTGAAAGGAACTGAAATGGGATTAGATGATGCTAAAATGCCTGAGCCAAAACTGCTGCTACCAGCAATAATGGCTGTAGTTTTCAGAAAGCGACGTCGGTTCATAGTGTCTCTCCATGCAGTTGATTCCAAAAGTTATTAAACCTTATAAATGGGTCGATAGGTATATTCAACTTTCCCATATCGATATATTTCTATGATGAGGTTAGTGAATGGAATCACGAGGGTAAAGATACCCGATGAAATTCATTTACATCTTCCCAAGGAAGAGATAGCGGAGTGATATAACTTAAAGTGTGCTTAGATAATGAATATGTAGTAACCTCAGGTAGAGCTAAAGGTGCAGGAGCCCAGGCTATGATCACAGTGAACTATGGTACAGGAACGGCAGCCCAAGCAGCGGCATGGGCGCACTACTCCAACGATGTAAAGCACTACGGTTTTAAATACTGGGACATTGGGAATGAGTGCTATGGAACTTGGGAGGCAGATACTCGAAAGGTTAAGCATGACCCCTATACCTATGCAACCGAAGCAGCAAAATATATCACAGAGATGAAGGCTCAGGATCCTTCAATAAAGGTGGGAATTGTGGTGCAAACAGGTGAAGACAGCAATGTAAACAATAAGGATCACGCTGTCACAAATCCTGCAACAGGCGTCTCTCACTATGGATGGACACCGGTGGTTTTGGCTACCATGAAAACGTTGCATGTGATGCCAGATTTTCTGATCTATCACAGATAAGAACATGCTCCTCACAGAGAGTCAGATTCCCGCCTCTTTCCAAATGGCCAAAACCTGGAAGGGTGATGCAGAAAACATGGAGATGATGAAGAAAGACTATCTGGGCAAGGACGGTGACAGTATTCAGATTGTATGCACCGAGAATAACTCGGTGTAGGGAAACCCTGGAAAACAGACAACCAGTCTGGTGAATGCTCTCTACCAGGCTGACAGCGAGGGTAACATACTGAAAACTCCATTCAGAACCTTTCTGTGGTGGGATCTGCGCAATGGTGTGGACCCGAAGAACAGCAACAGTCCCTCCCTGTATGGATGGAGGCAGTATGGAGATTATGGCGTGCTGCAAGGCGACAAGGAGGTCTATCCAACCTTCTATGCTTTTGAAATGCTGACCCGCTTTGCACGCGGAGGTGACGAGATGGTTACAGCAGACAGCAGCTCGGATATGCTGGGAGCTTTTGCCTGTAAGCAGAAGAGTGGAGACCTTGCCCTGCTACTCATCAATAAGGATCCCAGCAGCACCGAAACCGCTCAGATCAATATCACAGGCTATGAACCAGCAGGGAATAGCAGACTTTTCAGTTATGGCATACCGCAGGACAATGCAGTGGAAACAGGCAAGGGCAGCCAGAAGATACAGCAGAGTAGATTCCGTTCTGCTGGCAGCCAGTTCACAATCAGCCTGGCACCCTACACCATAACAACGCTGCTGTTGCATCACAAACGGCAGTGATGATGTAGGTCAATGCACCAGAACAGAGTGCGTTGACCATTCTCCCACTCTCTACCCAGAGTGGGAGATGGATCTGTTGGCATCTTATGTGTTGATACATGAGAGAGTTGATGTAACCAATCACACAATTCCGGGTACTATTTTTAAGATGCCACTCTGCATTCACCTTAGCTCAAAAGCTGTAACTGATGGTTGAATAGTGCCTCAAGGAGAAGAATGAATCTCAAATTAGATCCAGCAATTGGCTGCAGGTATACCAACACATCTCAAATTGTCCGAGTCATGACAGAGCATTGGTGTGCAAATAATTTATCCTGCCCAGTATGCGGTCACCATAAGATCTCTCAAAACCAGAACAATACCCCTGCTGTAGATTTCAACTGTAGAGAATGCAAATCAAACTATCAACTCAAAAGTAGAAAACTGTGGAACAACTCTACGATTACAGATGCAGGATACGAGGCCATGATAAAATCCATCAAAGGAAACTCCCGGCCACACCTGCTAATCATGGGTTATACCACTGATAGTTATGTAAATAACCTGATGCTAATTCCCTATTTTTTCTTTTCCGAAACCTGCATTCAGAAGCGCAAACCTCTTTCACCTAATGCCAAAAGAGCAAATTGGGTTGGTTGTAACATAAAACTTGATCTAATCGCGCCAGAAGGAAAAATCATGATAGTTGAAAACGGTAACGAAATACCACATTCTAAAATTATACAACAATACTCAAGAATTACTGGAATTGCTGAATTTTCCCTGGAATCTCGAGGATGGCTTCTGGATGTATTTCACCTAACAAGTCAATATGGAAATCGTGAGTTTACTCTAAGGGAAATGTATTCTCATGAAGCTTACCTAGCTGCTTTGCATCCAGATAATAAACATATAAAAGATAAAATCAGGCAACAGCTACAATACTTACGGGATCAGAATTTGATTGAATTTCTCGGTAGAGGAGTTTATAAACGTCGTATTGAATGAAAAGCTCAGAATAGAATTGCAGGCAGTACCTGATGAGATTGAATAAATACGCAGATTGTCCATTTTACGGAGATTAGCTGCATTACTTACTCTCACATTGCCAATGGCAAACGTAACGAAGCCAGCGTGGCTGCCTCTGCCGCTGGCGTATCATGCAGCCACCTAGCAATTCGTGGTGACCGGAGTGTTAGGCCTGCCTTGTGGCGGCTTGATACTTGAATGCCTTCGTAAACGAGCTCGCACACCAGCAGGGGTTCCACAATGCGCGCCGGACCGAATCGCTCTTTGGTATGCTTTCGTATGAACTGATCGATCTCCTGCGCCATCTCCTGGCACAGATCGGAACCGATCGTGGCGACAGGAATGAATGCCCCCTCGTGCCATACTCCGAATGAATAGTCAGAAAACTGTACTGATCCACTGCTGCCTACTCGAGCTGAAAGTAACACAGCCATCACACGATGAGGAGCAGCTTTCCAGATCCGCCAGCTTCCCGTCTCACTGTTGTGGTCGTATGAAGAGGTGCTCAGTCTTAGCATAAGCCCTTCAGAGTGTTTCTCATTGCCGAGCTCCCTGTACTTTGCCAGTTCTTCCCAGCTTTCGGCGTCCAAAACTGGGGGCAGGCATATCGCATTGGATGCAGTCTGTGCAACTGTTTCCTGAAGGATTGAACGTCTTTGTGAGTGCGGAAGAGAGCGCACATCCTTCCCTTCCACTTCCAGAATATCGTAAGCCATTAACAGTACCGGGATCTGCTTGAGCGTCTGGCGGGTAAGGTTTTTCTTCTCGGAACGGCTTTGCAGGTATCCGTGAGGCAATGGACGCTGTGCTTGATAATCCCATGCCAACACTTCGCCATCCAGAATAGTGTCATCAGGCAGTATCTCACCTATCGCAGCGATCTCAGGAAACTGACAGGTGATCAGCTCATCAAACTGTGACCAGAGATGAGTTTCGCCTGCCCGCCTGACAAGCTGGGCGCGAACTCCCTCCCACTTCCACTCCACAAACCAATCATTTCGGTCTCCTAAACTTTCAGTCGATATTTCTATAACCTGAGCGATGCAGAAGGGGTATGGATATGTATGTGCACGCTGGTTGGCATCATTAGGTGACATCAAATGTGTAAACCATTCAGGATCAGGTTCCCATTCACCTGCCATTCTTTGAGCAACAACCGTCTGAGGTATTCCGGTGGCTTTTGCCACTGCCTGTTCCAACAGTGTGCGGGATAATCTGGGTCTGAAGGTCCCCATCACCAGCTTATTCCATACCATCCTCTCATCTGCATCCAAACATGCCCATGCTTCCGTGATGAGGGCACAGCGCTCTGCTTCCTTTAGGGCACGCATTGGCAATAGGTACATGGTGATAAGTTTGTGAAGTGGGATATCATCACTGTCTAGCTTTCCGGGATGAAGCAGGCTGAGGGTCTCCGCCATGTCTCCAACAGCATCGTAACAGGTATCGAATAGCCATGCTGGCAATGGTGCGAGTTCATTCGTTAGCTTCTTGAGCGTTTTGCTAGAGACAAGCCTGGCTATTTTCCTACCTGACAGGAAGTAAAGTGCCCATGCAGCATCAGCAGCAGTAGCGGAAGACAGATAGCGTACAAGTGCTGCTACTTTATCAGCTGTTTCTATCTTGGAGTCCATCAGAAGGTAAAGTGCAGTGAACTGTTTCATAAATCCAGCCCACCTTCAACATCTGTCTGCTCCCCGCCATAGGGAGTTGCAAGTGGACGTGCATGGATTCCGCATTCATTAAGGTAACGAACCAGAGGTGCCACATAGCCGTGAGTGACAGCTACATGTTCCGCTCCCGTTGCGTTAATAGCCGACAGAAGTCCTTGCCAGTCAGCATGATCGGATAATACAAAACCTCGTTGTGCTAATCGCCCGTTTCTAGTCTTTCTAACCTGCATCCAGCCTGATGCAGATGCTGTGGCAAGAGGTCCAAACCTGTTAAGCCAATCGGTGTTTAGAGTTGACTGGGGGGCGATAACTAGCCCGCATCCACGTACAATTTTGGTACCAGTATCGTCTCCATGCAGCACAATCGGAAGGGCAATACCTTCATCCCTATAAGGCTGAATAAACTGATGGATGGAATCATGGACTGCAATTGGACCAATCCCCGAATCTATTCCAGCAAGAAGTCTTTGCGATTTGCCTAGGGAATAAGCAAAGAGCACGCTGGTGCGTCCATTTTCTCTATTTTGCTGCCACCACTCATTAATTTCACGAAATATCTCAATCTGTGGTTTCCAGTGATATACAGGTAAAGCGAAAGTGGACTCCGTGACAAACGTATGGCATTGGACTACCTCAAAAGGTTTACATGTGGCATCTGCTTCAGTTTTATAGTCGCCACTTACTACCCATACCTCGCCTTTATACTCCACTCTAATTTGAGCGGACCCAAGTATATGTCCCGCAGGATGGAGGCTCACCTTTACTCCCTGGATGTCAAGTGGAGCAAGCCAATCAAGGCCAGTGATGTTAGCAGTGGAACCCATTCGCTGACGAAGAACCTGCACGCCAGACATAGCGGTTAGATAGTGTGTACATCCATAACGGACATGGTCTGAGTGAGCATGTGTAACAATCGCACGCTCCACCTTCGCCCATGGATCTATATAAAACCCGCCTTCCTCACAGTATAGACCGCGGGGAGTTGTGTCTAGTAGTGCTCGTCGCAGTCTGATTTCTCCTGCGGTGTTGTGGTTCTTACTCATCTCTATATTCATGTTACGAAGCAGTTGAAGAATGTTTCATTGAATTGTTCATAGACAGTTGGAATATGGGTCAGCGACATTATAAACCCATAGATAAGTGTCACCCCATGGATTTCACATGCATTGTTTAAAATTGACAGAGGCATGACATTCATTTTGCCAATTTCCAGCATAGGGTTTATGAACAGAAGTTATAAATTTTCTTTTTAGAAGATGTATGTGTGTACGAAGTATGTGAGATTCGTTTAATATATAGGTGCATGAAGCTGCCGTCTTGGATGTTTTATCCCTCTACATTCTTGTTAAAATAATCAGTTCACATCAATTAAATAGCTGCATTGAAATCAACATTTTACCGGTCGCAGCGTATTTATCAAATGCATTGGATGATATCAGTATGTTCAAAGTGCATCATTGAAATGGGAATGACGAAATTAGAAAAGTGATTGTAACGAATCAAGGAAGTATATTGACATTTTATTTAATTGCTATCAAATATAGTATGTGTCAATTTATTGCCAACAATCAACGGTATTGTTTTGATAAGATGTATTTTAGTCAGTGTATTTATGAATTTGATAATGATGGTTCAATGGTTCTTATCGAATAATACAGTATCCACCAGTTGACGGATATTTATAATGTTTTCAAAAAACAAGCCGAATATCTGTTAGAAATGCCTGTTTTGTTGCATTCACATAGCCGTGCAAGTGCTTCTCGAAATATGTGCATTACTAATATCAACACATGGCTTATTCTGGAAGGTAAGCTGGAATGTGTTCGATCCCAGGAGGGATAATTTCAATGAAGAGAGTTTTCCAGCCCGCAGTATCAGTTATGAATATGTTGCGATATCCGCTTAAGATGGTGCTCATAGGAATAATGTTTCTCATTCCGCTTGGTATAGTTGTTAACTACTTCGAAACAGAGATCAATACTGGAATATCTTTTGGCCAGAAGGAAAGAGAGGGTGTGGCTTACGATATACCCCTCAGTCATCTGCTCGAAGCAGTTATTAGTTCATCAATATCTGATCATGGTAAAAATAGACATGATTTCACTCGAATTGATGCTTCCATTGCGAAAGTGGATAGAATGGATTCACAATATGGTAAGGATCTCAAGACAACTGCTGCTTGGTCAAATCTGAAACAGGAATGGTCTGGTATAGAGAATGCTGGAAACCAGACACAATCTCAAAGAAATGTTTCCTATGATAAATTCATTGGTGATATTCTTACGTTTTTCACCACGGTAGGTAATAATTCAAACCTGATTCTGGATCCTCAAATTGATAGTTACTATGTTATGGATAGTGTGCTAACGCAGCTGCCACAATCTGAATACAATCTTGCTGAAGCAGAACAGATGACTATTCATGCAAAGATCTCTGGGCATTTTACATCTGACAAACGTACGGATCTACTGGTTCTTCTTGGTCAATTCAGTTTGCCAGTTAGCACATTACAGTCTGATTTACAAATTGCCACTAAATATAATCCTGCAGTGAATATCAAACTGGGTACGACATCCCAGAAACTGATTGATGTCTCTAGCAAGACTGACACAGCTCTCACCCAACTTGCCAAAGACAGATACAACTCAGGGACCATAGCAATCGCCTCCCATAACGCCAAAGAAGCGCTGAATGCTTGTTATGCATATAGTGATGTTTCCATTCCTGTACTGGATAAGATACTTAAAACACGTATCCATGGTTTCCTAATTCGAAAGACGGCTGTCAATAGTACTATGTGTCTTTTTCTAGTCCTGGCGATCTACTTCTTTACCGGTTTCTATCTCTCAACCGTCAATGGAGTGGGGCAGGTGTTAAGAACAGCACGACAGATTGCAGGAGGTACATTCGAGGGGGCTGTCGATATAAGAATGCGTGATGAGATAGGTATACTCGCACGTGCTGAACTCACAACAATGGCAGCAAATGCCAAGAACCTGCGCAACGTTGCAGCCGCAGCAGGAAGTATTGCAGATGGAAACTTGCAGGTAGATGTGGCAGTAAGAGATAATGACGATTTTATAGGCATGCAATTTAACAGGATGCTTGAGAATTTGAGAAGGTTGATTGATGGTTTTACTGCAAGTATTGAGGAAGTGACGAAGTCGTCATCAAATTTGACAGAGCACAGTACCGCATCTGAAGAGGCAGTGCAGCATATAGTTGAAGCTATTGATCGCGTAAAAATGAGTGCGACACTAACTGCCCATGGGAGCAGGGATATGGCTCAATCAAGTGATCAGCAGGCCCGAGCAGTAACTCAGGCTTCTGAGGCAATGCATGAGTTAGTTCAAATCATTCATCAACTCAGGGATATAACTAAACAGCAGAGTCTGGCAGCTGAGGAAGCACAAGAGCATGTTAGTCAAACATCTATCACTATTAACCAGATGGCAACAGCTGCCGGGGAGATGACCCAGATGTCTGATAATGCCGCAACGGTAGCGATCACAGGTGGTGAGGCAGTTGCTCGAACTATTGAAAGTATGCAACGAATAAGTGATTTAATGTTATCATCGTCTAAACTCATCGTTGGCTTAGGTGAAACAGGCAAAGAAATAGGTGGAATTGTTGAGACAATCAGTCAGATCTCTGAGCAGACTAATCTGCTTGCACTGAATGCCGCAATTGAAGCCGCACGTGCTGGAGAGCATGGAAAAGGCTTTGCCGTTGTAGCGGATGAAGTTAGAAAACTGGCAGAACGTGCTGCAAATGCAACATCGGAGATTAGCGGGCTTATAGCCAGAGTTCAGCAGGAAGTTACCCGATCTATTAGTGCTATGGAAACGAGCCGCGAGGAAGTTGAAACAGGCTCTAAGCTAAGCAGTCAGGCTGGCGATGCTCTTACTCAAATTCTTGATGGCGTGCAGAATGTTAGCAAAAGAGTTAAGCAGGTCCTGCATCAAGCGACAGAGATGTCTTCTGCAGGCGACAAGGTTATGGATTCTGTAGGATCTATTTTGGTTGGTGCCAAGGAAAGTGCCAAGGCCGCTGCCATAATGACAAATCATGCTGAAGATGTACAGAATGCAGTAACTTCTGCTGCAGCCATAAGCGAGGAGACTGCTGCAGTTGCTCAGGAGATCAATGTTTCCGCTGGTGAAGTTTCCGAAAACGCAAGGATAGTTTATGAATCAATAATAACTTTGAAAGAAATTATAGGGAATGTCAGTGCAGAAGGGTTGGTAATGAAAGAGGGTGCTCAAAGGGTTTCTGCCCTCCTGGATCCATTCAGACAACAGGATAGTGCATATGATGATAGTTCAACCAGCAAGAATAGGAATAACCGAGATTCTTTCCGGAAACTAAAAGCAGCATAATTGAGAGTACAGAAGGGGAGATCAACTTTCTGGCTTCCCCTTCTAATAGATCTCTTTCATTCATTCAAGATAATGACTCTTACTAACAGCATCACTTTTTATATGAAATATGGAGCATTTTTTGCAAATATTCACAATATTGCAGATATTGATCGTTCGAAACAGCTCAACATATACACTGTATCTACGATATCGGATATAGCAAACTGTCAGATCTATTTTAACTATTCTATAACTATTAAGATATAATCAATATAATGAAATCAGTCAGAATTTGTAACTACTATTTACTCTTGTTAAATCAATCTGTAAGGTAGAAATATCAGTATAAAATTATTTTCTGAATAATTCCTTTCCAACTTGATCATCTCCTGTTATTTGAAACAAATCAGCCAGAAGGGAAGTGGTCACATGCTCCAGTACAATATGAAGTAGCTGCTAAAATGCCTGTTTGACCAAAAGATTGATGAGACTTAAGAATATGAACTATGCTCAAGTCTCATCTGTAATCAACCAGGCAAGGCTATGATCTCACCCAGATCGTCTGTCTAAATCCCTGTCTATTGTTGTATGTGCCAGTGATTGTGATGCTGAATCTGGTACCAGCAGGTGGAATAGTAGACTCAACCACATAGCTAGGTGGCGGGTATGTTATGTATGATCCAACTGGAATATCGGTTGCTGACAATGGAGGGATTGAACCATATTTCAGTGGAAATGTTGCCTGGAATGTAACGCCATGCGTAGCGGTAATAGAGTTGATGGTGATATTCTTAGCATACTGCGTGCCTTCATTCACAAACTGGAGTAATAGTATCTTGGTATTACCGAAATCGCCAGTTGAACTCTGAATAACTTTAGGCAATAACTCAGCACTACCTCCGGACTGATCATTAAAGTAGAAGTTTAGCAGCCAATCCGTACCACCAGTAATACCGTTAGCATTAAAACCGGGATCCATCATGAACATTTTTCTTCCATGGTAAATATCGGTGGAAGCATCCACCTGAGTACCCACCTGTTCAATACTCCCCACTGGGAAGCCAGAAATACAGTACCCCATGAAGGAACGTGAAACAAGATTATCTACCGATCTTCCAACCTGGCTTCCCTCCGTTCCTCCATTCTGATCAGGATCCCATAACCATGTTCCACCGTTAACAGTACTTGCTTCTTGTGCCTGGAAACTGAGGTTGCTCCCAGTGAGGAAAACAGATGTTGGAAGCTGGAATGGGTGCATCACCTGGCTCCAGGTTGCACCAGCGTCGTTTGTCTGGTATAGCTTTGTGGTTCCAGATTCATCCATTTTTTCGGCTGCTCTGTTCCCGAATGCAGTTTCAGTATTATACGGCGTATGGCCGTCAGCGTAAATATCCATGCCAGAAGGATCAGTCAAAGGTACCCAATCCGGAATGCCACTATAAAGCAGCGAATCGCTGACAGGGAAACCAGCCACATAACCAGTGGTCATCGCACTGAAGTTATTCCCACCAAATACAAACAAGCGCTGGAAGAAAGAGTAGTATAAATCGTGTACTTCAGCATAAGGTGGGCCAGCAGTCCAGTTTACACCACCGTCTGAGGTTGTATATGTATACAGAGCACCATTGCCAGTCACACCTAATGAACCAAATATGGTTCCATTTTCGGGGTTAGAAGGATCCCATCCGAGAGAGACCAGTGGGTATACACCGTCGGTTCCTGCATCCAGTCCATAGAGGTTTATGTGATTCGTCTCCTCGTTCCAGGTTTTACCTCCATCAGATGTAGTAAAAATGTCGAGATGAAGGTATCCCTGAACCACCGCGGGTGAACTCTCTTCACCAATCAGTACACCATGCATGGGGTCGGTGAAATGCAGTCCATATTCCAAAGGATTAAAGGAATCGTTCTGCAGATCATCATTCACATAAGGCGTTGTTATAGTAGAGACCTTTGTCCAGCTTGTCCCTCCATTGGTAGTCTGATAGATGAATACATCTTGATAGCCTGGGGGATAAGGGGGGAGAGTTACATCCTGTTCAAGAGCACACCAACCGTCCTGGCTATTTAAAAAGTCGCAGCTCAGCCCTCCAAAATAGGTTCTCCCAGTAGCATTAGGGAAGTTTGCGACTTCGGAAAATCTCCAGTTACGAACAAGATTAAACTGTGTGGTAGCACTGCCTCTGGATGGCACATCCACAGTGACAATTTTGGAATCAGGTTCAAAGTACTCATCTCTAAATGGCTCAATAAACTCAAGTTTATGTACACCAGCAGGAAGATAAGCAAAGTTGAATGACGCTTCAGCAGGGTTGCCTCCACCGCCAACTGGAGCAGCAGAGATTAATGTTCCAGTATTAGTATCTAGCACCATCGCGAGAGTCAGATCCTGATCTGCTGTGTAGACCATCTGGCCCAGGTCATTGCCTGCACCGTCCTGCCAGCGAGGCTACGATACTCCATCATAACCTCCTAATTGTGCCTTAAGAT
>JAJZFJ010000135.1 GCA_021805395.1 bacterium | reverse complement strand
ACCTGAAGCATATGAATTAGGCACTGACACGTTCGCAATTCCATTAATTTGACGTCACAGGAACCTGCTTAGCCCAATCAGCACCCGGCAGGATCCTGTGTCCAAAACTTGCCAGCTGCGTAATCAACGCCGCATTTACCCCATTCTTACTCAGAATAGGCAGCATTCCCCATAGCCCACTGTACCAGTTCGCTGCCATGTAGCTGGATGGCTCTGTTGCAGCAGAAATGCCTTCATACTCATAATACTGTTGCGGGCTAAATGAATTTGCTCGCTGTAGCCAAACCGGAAGCAAAGCATTCATCACAGATCTAAATGTTGGTATCTCCCCTTTCCAGAGAGCCAATGGTGGCCAGCTCATGAGAAATGTGATGTTGTCTGCTTGCTGAGGCAGCCATCCTCCCCAGTTTTGGGATGAAATGGAACCATCAAAATTTCTCATAGCTATTAAAAAACCTTCAGTTAAACGCATCGGCTGGGCGGGGCCACCGTCACCATAAAGATGATCCACCACCCCAGGGTAATACCCCCAGTCCACAGGTGCATTCCCACCAGGTGCGTTGCCCCCTGCATCCACACTTACCTGAATCTGATACCAGGCACTATCTATAAAACTATCACCCAATAAACTGCCTGTTTCCATTCCCATGGGTATAAATAACCTGTTAGGGCTCACCAAAAAAGGAGCGCCGTTATACCAGTTCTTCTTGGATGACGGATATTGCTGGAAATGCTGCTGTTCAATCTGCCAGGTATGCACAGCTATCCATTGCCCTAACGCATAAACCTGCTGAGCGGTTGAAGGTCTCCACGAACCTGAAGGTCCTAATGCATTTATACTCTTAAGAAGTGGTTGATCCAAAGACATCCAGTTATCAACTCCGCCTCCTCCTGTGTTATTACCCGGTACCCAAAGATCCTGTGCTCGGTTCACCCACTCCTGGTAGAGTTGAGAGGAATGGAAAGTAGTTGCCCCAAAGGTATTCTCGGGTGCAGTAACAGGCAGCCATTGATCCCATGTTAGAAGGGGTAGTGAAATAGGAATATCTCTTGGATTAACCTGCTTTGCACCAGGTGACGCCAAAGTCTCGATAGAAGCCTGGGTTATTCCATCAGGAAACAGATACTTCTGTTCCTGTGCATCATTCTCCAAAACAGAGGCCCATCCTGCTCCAGCAGCCCACTCCGTATCCGTTCGTGAAGTTAATCCAACTCCTGGCTGAAACGGTGGGTTCCATGGACGCCCATAGACACTTCCTTCACTGGCTGGCAGCGAATGGATATAATCCGCTATCTGTACAGCCTGCTTCCAGCTCAAACCATGATACATGGCCCTATAGATAATAGACTGCGGATCGTAGTTGAAATACTTCAAATCCTGCCCATCACTCGTATGGCACGAAGCACAGGGTGGGTCTGTTGGTTCTCCAGTAACAGGGTTGTTCAACTGGGCATTATTCCACAAAGCTTGTCCGGCTGCTGCATCTGCAGCATCTGTTAATGGTGGAACATACTGTGTGGGTGACACAAAGTTAAACTGACTTGCAGGAATTGCCATTGTGCCATCTGCTCTAATATAGTTTAGAGCAATGATGCGGTAAGTGTTGCATCGTCCGGTGGGATCTGGTTTGTTGAACCGAAACATCAAGTAAGTCCTGGCTGGAACTACTGTGCCCGAAATAAGAGGTACGTTCACGGTTAGAGTAGTGACCTGTCCACCAATGTTACCGTATCCACTTCCTGCACCAATTGTTATGCAGGTACTGTTGTCTAAGGCTATCCAACCGTTCTTGGGAATGTATACAGCAACCTCATCTGCATATTCAATGTTATTTACAGTAAGCTGAAGCGTGGTGATCGGACTGGTATCAGTTGAAGTGGGTATAGTGATTGAAGAACCTGTAGTCGTTTGACTTCCCCACTTGTTGCATGCACACTCAATTGGCATTAGTATTACTGTTGATTGCGTAGCCCTAGTATCTGTTGCCTTAATGAAATGCACTGTACCATTCATTTTCACACCCGCACTGCAACCTGCTAGCATCACCACACCCATAATCAATAATCGTTTCATTAACACTCCATAATTTGCAAAAATCTCATTAAATACTAATTGATTTTACAAATGAATTACTCCCAACACTAAATGATTAGACCGGTTGCGGATATATACTCCGTGACTATCGGAGCTGTCGGCCTCAGCATTCACAACCGTATTTCCTTCCACAGATTCTATAGTATATTCATCAATATGCTTAGAAAACAATCCCACATGTTCAGCATTCCCACTCCCATTCCAGCAGTACAACACCATGTCCCCAGGAGCTGCCTGCGAAACAGGCATCCACAATCCTTTTGCCTTTGCTTCGTCCATCAATGTCTCGCAACTAGCAGAAGAAGGGATAAAGTGATCTAAATAACTCATCCCTTCTTCTAAAGTTTCCAACTTATTCAGTAACATGATTGCCTTAGCATAACAGTAGCACACAAACATAGCACACCAGGGCTGCGCATGCATCCCAAACAGCGACTCAATCTTATCAATCTCTCCTCCATCATCCGAATCAGTTCCATCTGTACTATGCATTCCTATCCAGCCAGAAGCAATATGTAACGCTTGTGTTGCGATCAACACCTTTTCAGATTGCACTGGCACAGAAACCTCTTCGGAATTAAGGTCATTCCCCATAACTCCAGTGAATTCATTTTCAACTGGAACCACTGGTTGCTCTCCTAAATAGTTTGGTAATATGTTCATTTCATTCTCCTCTCCAATAAAAAGTGCTTCATATTAGTCCAATTCGTTGCGCTTCTATATAACAACCTAACCTGTTGGTAACATTCATTTTCTCGTAGATATTCGAAATATGATGATTCACAGTCCTAGGCGCAATGAACAATACCCTCGCAATATTATGCACATTCTCATTCCTGCAAATAAACTGTAAAATTTCCATCTCTCTAGGCGTGAGATCTGCGCGAAGCGTCAGCATTCTGCCTCCCTTCTAATATTCAATGCAAATTTCCGTAGTAGTTTGTAGTAATGGGTCCGCGAAATTCCAGCTATTTTAGCAGCGTCGGTCACAACACACCCATTTTCATATAAAATTCTAATTAAATCATTCTCACACAACTTCATAGCCTCTATCCTGTCATCTGCCTCATTAATGCAACATGGAGTATGAATAGGATCTAACTCATCTATATTCTCTAAAAATCTGCCTCTCCCTTTTGATTGGCAGGTCGCTGATCTATATAATGCGCAAAGCCGTCCGTATATACTAAGATAAACAAATGTGGTTATCCGCGCACCACGTTTTGGATCATATTCATTCATCGCCTCATATGCACGCAATCGTGCCTCCTGCAAAATATCCTCGCGCTCTATTCCAAGTCTGGAAAACGTATCTCTCCACCTGGATGCCGACTTTTGGCACAGGGATTCAAGTTCAATCGGTAAATCTCGTTTAAACGTTGTCATGATTTCTTCAATGGGGACTGTACAAACCCCACTCCTGCAGCTATTGCCATGCCAAGCCCGGAGGCCAGCGCTCTATGAAAATCGCTTCCACTCTCTAGAGATGCAGCTAAGGGCGTCAAAAACGCCCCTAGGCATGTAAGTAAACACCGTTCCCAATGGAAGTTTGAAGGGATCGACATCTAGGAGGCAGGCTTTATGCCTGCATGCTCCAGAGCAAAAGCAATTGCACTTTTCAGTGCGCTAGCCAGCACAGGGTTTGTGATGTTTTTGGTCAGCGTAACATCCACTGCTGCCATCACATCATTGTAGATTGTTGGAGCGTAAGCCAAAACAATCGGGTTGTGGTCAATCTGTTTTCGCACAGATGCGGGAATGGTAAACATTCTTGCGAGCCATTTGAACATGATTTTCTCCTGCACTTAATTGGCCCGCAAAATGGCGCTCCATACTCTCCGTGCACTAGAGTAGGAAATTGTATAATTCAAAACTGGCTGATAATATTCCATCCTGGTGAGGACGTGCTCTGTCCTGCAACCAGAGTTATACAGCTATGCTGGCCACTTAAAACCACACTGGCAGTAGAGTTGTCTATCACCTCTCCTCCAGAAGGAGCCA
>JAJZFJ010000215.1 GCA_021805395.1 bacterium | reverse complement strand
GCTGGTGCTGTTTGTACCGCTGTCTACACACTGCGTCATTCGGTTCTCGCTGTCCCAGCTCATTGTGCGCCCACCGCCGCTCAGGGTATTCCCATCAGCATCGCTCAGGAACACGTTAGCACCTGTGGAGAGCAGCATGTTGGCATTGTTATATGTAGAGTTTACCGTACCTGTTACGGAATCCTGCTTCGTAAGCCGGTTGCCCATTGCATCGAAGGCATAGCTCTGTGTCTCGCCATCCCCATAGTTAACGGTCGACAAACGGTTGAGATCATCATAGGTATAGGTTTCGGTACGCACTGCTCCTGTACTGTCGGTAATCTGGTTGGTAAGCCGCTGACCATCGTTATCGTATGTATAATTATTCTGGTAAAGTAATGAGTGATTCCACACGCCAGTTGATTGGTTATAAGAATTGAAAGTGGTAGACATATTGGCTAACCAATTTTCTGTATAAACTGGCATCTGGCTGTTACCAATTACATAATTGTCGGTATCGGTTTCAGTATATTGAACTAATTGTGGATTAGTCCCATTTGTATATACCTCATTAGTTAATGATGCAAGAAGTTGCCCATGCCAATCGAATGCATACTGGCATATCCTTCCCTGGTCATCAGAAATGCTTGTGAGAGCTAAAGATAAACTGTTAGGGTCCCATTTTGGAATTATAGAAGAAAATGTATTTCTGTTTCCTATTAAAGTACCATATCCATATGTGTAGTTCCATACTCCTCCAGAGGGTAATGTCATACTTAATCTTTCGCCTAATGGTCCATAAGTATAAGACACTAATCCGTTTGTGGGATCAGATACACTTGATATCCAGTCACATCCTGGCACGTAACTCATTGTTGTTACACCTCTGTTATCCATTACAGAGGTAGTGCGACCATTTGCAGCATATGTGTAACTCACAGTCTCCGCTGGATCTGTTCCACGTGCAGGGAAATTCACATCTATAGGCTGTCCTAGAACATTATAGTCTGTGGTGCTTATCTGCCCCATCGGATCGGTGGACTGGATTACATGCCCGACCACATCATACTGCATGGTAGTGGTTCTGTTGAGATGACCCTGACCTGCATCCTGGATTACCTGTGTTGGATTTCCCCACTGATCTCCATATGTATAAGTTGTAACCACCCCATTCTCGTTCGTCTCACTTATTTTTTGACCAAAACTGTTATATGTGCATGTATCCTCTTTGTGATAACTAGGACTATTCTGATCATTATAGCCCGAATCCTGAACCCACAACACATTGCCGCGGTCTCCAATATTAGGATCAGGGTCTCCCGGGTTGCCCGCAGTGTCTGTTCCGACGCCAAATACTGTAGTGTGTCCATTTGGATCGACAACACTCTGTTTCTGAAAATACTGGCTGGCATTATAATAGTTTGTATAGGTGATACCAGGGAAACCGGAATATTGTGAAGTAAGAACATTCCCATGAGGACCATATGTCATATTCGTTGTAACACCATAGGCAGGTGGTTGAAACATGAACCAAAAGGTATTTCCCTGAGAATTCATTATTAGATTATTATCCATATCATAATATCTATACCCGGCTTCATAAGTTGTTGAAGATCCTTGCATAATAGTTTGCAGATAGTTATTCCATACCATCTGCGTTGAAATTCCTTCAGTACCATCATATTCGCTACATACCGTAACCCATGCTGGATTTGGAACTAGATCTGCGACAAGTACATTGAGATTATATGTTACCGTTCTTGGCATATTCGTTTTTGGATCTACTCCGCCAGGAGTATCTTCTGAATCTACCCAAGCTGTTCCAGTAGGAGTAGTATTAATACTACTAAAATCTAATGTATAACCATACGACACAGTATGACCTAATGGGTCAGTGATAGAAGACAATAACCCAGAAACAGTATTCCCCTGAGAATCAGTTATGGAGGTGTAAGTATATGTGGTCGTTCTGTTTAGATGTCCTGCTCCTGGATCTAGTGTTACTGTACTCAAGTTGCCATCTGCACCGTATCCATAGACGACACTATACTGAGGTCCCGTTACCGATGTAACTCTCCAAACTGGTTGCCCTTGAGTCCCAATATTAGCAGTCACGAATGTTAAAGTTCTTCCTACAGGATCAGTCACTGTTGCTAAAGGATGTGAGCCATCAGGCAATGTAATTGCATTATTGTAAATAAGAGTAGTCGTATTGCCATATCTATCCTGAATATAGTCGCACGAGCGTGCTGCACCGTTGGCAATATAATGCTTTACAGTTCCATCCATTCCAATATCAGTATCGGCTAACTCAGTAACGGGTCCGTTAAGCAGAAATGATGAATAAGCACTACTCAACTCATCATATAGATAGGATGGAGGGGAATACAGCCCATCTGCATCACGGTGATATTTATGACGGCCTGCAAAGAAATCGACTCTATCACTCATATTATTAAGCTGATCGTCCTGTCCGCCACCATAATTTGGAGTCTCATCCTGATTACGAATATCATAACACTGAGACCATCCTATTCCGAAAGGCCCGAAATTTGGATCATCGGAGTTATAGGTCCTTTGCATAGCTAATCCCTGGCCCCGACCCGGAGAGACCTGAATATCAGTAAAACTTTTAAAGAGATCCCCATTACAAACATTCATATCATGAAAACTATTCTGCCATGGTAACGATCCACTGAAATATTGATTCCTGTAGGTAACTCCTCGCCCCATTATGCCCAGCATCTGTTTCTTATTAAGTACATGGAATGCACTTGGTACTTTCTGATTAGCTTCCAGTTTTTCTGACAGGGATCTATTGTGTTGATAAATATAGTTCAGCTGTTCATGATTCAGTGTTTGTGTTAATCCTTTTTTCAGATGTGATACATGGTGAGGAGTCATCTCTTCACGATATCTGTTTTCTGTATGTGCGTAAGATGGTATAACACTAAGTGAAAATAGAGTGGTTACACTAGCAACTATAACCGCGGCTGTTCGCATTGCTAAACTATATCTCATTGATTATGATCTCCTACTGCTCACGGTTATCTAAGAATTAACGCATTCCCCGAAAAAGACGAATTCCATTCATTAAGTGTTACATTGTCAATTTTAGGACTTCCTGGACCTTCAGTATTTGGTTTTCCATCAGGATCCCAAATGGTAAGTGAAGTCGGAGTCATGTGTGTGATAACCACGTAGTGACAAGGTTTCAGAAATGCTACTATCGGCTGCTTTTGTTTCAGTAAATTTTTCAAATTTATCTGAACACCCTCTGCTTTTGGCCAACCGTTCTTAACCGCAAACTGCTGCATGGCATATAAGGTAGTTCCACCGACATTTGTTTTCATTTGCGACGCAATCTTTCTTGCTGAAGAGTCCATTCCGTCTGTCTTCATAATGTAAGCCATACATCTTGGTCCACACATTGCTGCATCCAGATTTTGTGCTTTCATATCAGCAGACCAGAGCTCAGTAGCTTTTTGGGGTAAGTTTCCACCATGAAAATGCTCTATTCTATCAGCAGCAGCCTGAATGAGAACAGACATCGGATGCTGTCTCATAAATGCCATATACCCTTGTTCTGCCTCATGCTTATGTCCTTCGGCACTGATACAAGTTACCTGCTCAAATGCAGCCTCTTCTTCCAAAGTGGGTTGCATTTCTCCAAGTACAAATTTGTATTCACCATGATCAGGAAGTTCATCTGCAATATTCTCAGCATTATTAAAATCGGTTTGTGCTCCAGGAAACTGATGCATTCTTGCATGTGCATATGCTCTTATCATGTAACCTTGTGCCTGTTGAAATAGTGCTTCATGAGATTTCAATTTTAATATTTCTGGTACCGCCTGCTTGGAAAGGGTAATAGCCGCTTTATACTGTCCTTTATAGTAGGCTTCACGCGCTGGTCGCAATGGATCAGAAGATAATGGAGGAAGAACAACAGGTTTTGTATAGCCAATAAAACCTCCATACCCTTCCTTACTGTAGACTTCCCCTTTCAAGGCATGTGCAGGCTGTTTCTCTTTATGGTTTGCTACCAGCAGGATGCTGCCTATTCCTGCTGCAACACAGGAGATAAGGATAAGATATGTGTTTGATTGTCTGTATGATTTCATTTTAGGGCTCCTGAAATTATGGCTGTGTAACAGCACCAGCACTAACTCCATTGCAGGTCACATTTATAGTGATTGATTTAACGCCTGGATAGGGCTCAAGATTGATAGTTTCTGTATGGCTGAGACCAGTAACTATCACGTTAGAATTAGGATACACAGTTGTGTAAATCGGTTCTGGTGGGGTAGTTGTAGTCCACCCTGTCCGGTATGTAATTGACATAGAAACCTGTACAGTAGCAGAATCATTTATTCCTATTCCATTCATATCTATTGTGTATTGAATGCTGTTGCCAGCTTGGGAGATAGAAGCAGGCGTGAAGAATACTTTAAGTGGGATTGGCATGTCCCATGCATCGACAAGGCTGGGTGCAGTGCCAGCTCCTAATTCCAGTTTGGCAAAATACATCCATCCGGTGGTGTTTTCGTTTGGTGCTATGAGAGCAACGGAAAGCGGGCCGCCTCCAAGTTCATCTGTTCTTATCTCAGAAAGCATCCAGTTTTGCCATCCTGCTGGTCCAGTTGATGGGTTGTAAGTAATATTATCAACAGTTTCATCCGCAGAAGGATTCAAAACTCCATATTCAGGCTGAGTTGTCCAGGTTAATGTTGAAGCATTCCAAGTTGTATCCGACAATGCCTGACAACCCACTGCAACTGTTACCGGTGAGTTCTGTGTGGTATATGCATATGTGCTATATGCTGCAACTGCACCATATCGAAATGTAGCTCCATTCACAGGCGGCCCAATTGTAGGAAAATTAATAAAACTACGACCAATTTTTGCTGGATCACCTACATATCCTACAAACAGTCCACCGTGAAAAGTTGTATTACCAAAGCAGTGATCCATATAGACAATTGTTGAATATCTGGGATCAATTCTGCTATCCACAGCCTGATCCTCAGTTGCCGGTGTAACTCGCATCTCACACTTCTCCTGAGTAAGAAGAAGCCCCTGTGTCAAAACTCCGTTAATCATAGTGGTATCGTACAGGGAATAGAGATACACCTGTCCAGGAGTTACTGTATCGGTATATGTATGCTGTGACGAGGGGATTGTTGCAATTGTTGTTCCGTTTCTTTGCAGTATAAAATCCGGTCCATTGGCATACACATCCCATTTTAACACTAGTTGATTTGGGGGGGTAATGCTTGTAACACGCAAGTTGGCAGGATTTAAGGTAATAGAGCTGTTATCGATTTGCCCCAGCACGGTTGCAGATACCATAGCAGTCACAGGTTCATTCACCCAGGTGGTTTGAATTGGGAATGTCACACTAGTTTGACCCGCTGCAATTGTCTGATTTGCTACTGGTTGTATAGCTCCAGGGGTATTGCATGTCACACTCACTATCTCACCACCCGTAGGTGCAACACCATCAAGACTGGCAGTACCATTCACAACGGTGCCTCCTGTGCAGGTACTGGGATTAATAGAGAATAACTGAAGCTGAGGAGGGATGATTGTGAATGTTTGAGAAAGAGATTGTGATCCTAAAGTTGCTGTTATTGTTACAGACGTATTCGCGGTTACACCGGTGGTTGTAATTGGGAAAGTCGCACTGTTTGAATTACCGTACACAGTCACAGTAGCTGGAACGGTTGCGGCAGTGTTGTTACTTATTAAACTCACCAAGATACCCCCTGTTGGGGCATTTCCACTGAGTGTCACTGTACCAGATTCATTTCCACCTCCAGTAACCTGAGACGATGATAGAGTGAAATTTGTCAAACTTATTGGTGGATCTACTGTAAGAGTAGCAGTGGCAGTACTCGTCTGATATGTCACACTAATCGTTGCGTTCGTGACTGCAGACACGGAGGTCGTTGTAACTGGGAATGTGGCTGATGTAGACCCCGCAGGAATTGTTAAGGTTGTTGGTATTGTTGCTACAGTACTATTACTACTGGCTATTGCTACTGTCACATTGCTGGTTGGTGCCGGCAAAAGTGTTACTGTTCCAGTGGATGAAGCCCCTCCTATAACAGAGGTAGGGTTTAATGATAGATTAATTGAGCTTGATGACGGATTTACAGTAAGAACCGCTGTAGCCTGAGTGCTTCCTTGAGAAGCGGTGAGAGTAACTTGTGTGCTTGTTGTGATAGTGCTGGAAGTCGCGGAAAATGTCGCGGTAGCAGAACCTGCAAGGACTGTAACACTGGAAGGAGTAGTTACCACTGAGGGGTTCGAACTTGAGAGTGTTATGGCAGTATTTGAACTAGCAGGAGCAGACAGGGTAACCGTACCAGTAGATGTATTACCACCAATTATAGAGGCAGGGTTGAGATTTAAAGTTAATCCAGAGGTTACAGGGTTGACTGTGAGTATGGCACTTCCTTGCACACTGCCATTTGATGCTCCAATTGTAATCTGCGTGCTGCTCGAAACTGCTGTGGTAGAAACTGTAAAAGTTGCTGATGCAGAACCTGCAGGAATTGAAATCATACTTGGTACCGTACCAACTGCAGTATTGGAACTTGATAGGCTTATACTGGTAACCGTACTTGATGTTGGTGATATTGTTACAGTTCCAGTTGAACTCGAACCACCAGTTACCGATGCTGGATTAAGCGATACAGTAACAGTACTTCCACCCACAGGTGTGACTGTTATACTCGAATTCATCTCGCTCGCCACATAATTTGCGATAATCGGAACATTTGTTACAGTTGTCACTCCAAAGGTGGTTACTGGAAATGTAACTGATGTGGCACCAGGTGGAACGGTAACTGAGGCTGGAACTGACGCAACTGCATTGTTTGTACTACTTAGATTTACAGTAGTCGGTGCAGTTGGAGCCGGGGATACTATGATAGTACCTGTAGAACTTGTTCCTCCTGAAACCGAAGCAGGGGAAAAAGTAAAACTAACGATACTGCCAGGAGGTGGTCCTTGGGCAAAAACATTTAATGGAGTCAATACTAGTGAAAAAGCAAGAATGATGTTGATGATCAACAAAGATGTTCTACTCCAATTCATTACACTTCTCCTAATTGTATTGAGCCAATCGACCAGAGATTACACCACAAATTTTTCATCCCTAATATATAAGGACAGCTGAATGCCAAAAGATGACATTTTTTCATTTTAAATTTGTAAATAGTTTCTATAATTGAATATTATGTATACTTTTATCTACTATTTTTGATGCTGTAATCAAAACCATACTTTTCACAAAGAACCTGCCTTACAGCATCATGGGCACGATACAGTCGTCGTTTCAATGCGGGAATTGACAATCCACTTTCAACAGCTAAAGGCTCAAGTTCAGTCCCATGCAAGTAGTATTCCTGAAATAAATATCGTGATTGTGGTTTCAAAATCGCCGCTGCCTGGTATATAATTTCGACACTCCACCTATTCACCAGCATATCAAAAAGGCTTTGCTCATCTCGAGTGTCAACAACTTCTATATCATCAATAGATTGATGCCTTGTTCGATATCGAAACTTCTCCTTGATGTTTCTCTCAAGTGATCTGGTAGCATGCTCAGCAATGATCTTTGGAGTTATCATTCGCTGATCCTCTAAAAGTCTAACAATGAATTCTGATGCAGAATCATGAGCCTCTTCAATATTTAAGCCTCTCTTGCGGGCTATAATGAAGACACTATGTCTTGTATGTTTTAAAAGTTCTTCTGTCTGTTTGTTTGTAATTCGTACTTCGCTCTGCTTGATGATCTCTGCTTCATAGAAAGTAGACATCGTGCCTCCTGAATTAATGATCAATTATGAGCAGGGCACTCGTATATGCCAGCACAACCATATTGATTGTTTTGGCACAATGCGTGCGAATTATAGTATATTTACAAATGGGCATGGATTTGTATCATGAGGCTACAACATTAAATATATGATTTGATTAGGCAAAAACTTGCAATTTCTAAACATATAACTGGATCATGTTACCTTCATATATGATACAAGTGTATACTACCTAGGTGGGTTCGCTATGCTATATCCTTGATATCGCTATTAGTAAACAGCATTGCTCTCATTAAAGTTCCCAATTGTGGCGATATGTAAGCTATTAGTGACTTTATGTATTGCACTTTAAATTTATCAATGATCATTCTGTGTGGCTTTGTTGTAGTATTAATGAATTGTGCAAGTTTTCAGCTTAATCCGGTATCTACTAAAATCATAATTCTAGCCTGACTTGGCTACTTCCAAATTTAAATATAGGATTCCATTTGCTACTTAGGGTACGATCATATGCTTGGAAGGGTGTGTGGCTTAAAATGCCGTCCTATTGGGTGCGTGGAAATGAATCGAGTCATGAGCATTGTGAGATTATTCAAAAAGGAAATAGACTCATATGAAAGGTTCTGAATTCCAATATAACCATACAAATTTCACCTTCCAAATTGGGATTAACCAGGATTGGGTTAAGTAGCACAGTATGGCTTCATGTTTCCAAGACTAAGAGCACTTATCAAATCTAATCCTCTCTGGCGCATTCCGCGAAGCCCTCTATCGGAAGTTTGCCTAGCTTGGTCTAGGCGAGAGAAAGCTGCAGGTCACAATGCGAGACAGATGGTTTAACCTTCCTGCATCATGAGGTATCAACTACCCCCTCTGATATCTCTTCGTTCATATAGATGACAGCAATCCATCCGTGCAGGGGTTATCCCTGACCTGGGTGGGCAAGCGATTGATTCTGTAGACCGAAAAGCCTTGCGCAGAACCAACAAACCAAAACTTCCTGCTCTAATATTTTAGAGCAGGAAGTTTATTCAGCCTGATAGTGCACTGAGCTTCAATGTTACCCGCCGGTTTTTGCCCCAGCAGGAGGTCCTGTGGGTGGAGGACCATTAGGAGGTCCACCGGGTTGGCCTGGACCGTGATACCAAGAAGGCGGCTTACCTGCTGTCCACGCCTTCTTGTTTTCCGCTGCACTTGGAGCAGGGTGAGAGCATCCGCTTAGTACTACAAATAGTACAGTTATACCCATCAGCACTATTAAATTGCGAAGAAGATGCGGCTTTACTTCCATCTGCATTAGGTTAAAGCTCCTTAGTCGTTGGTAGTAGATCGATCCCACATCTTAAGGAATGCAGGAGTTGCAGTGTTGCCTATTGATGGGTCAGCATTCACAGTATCAATAGGAGGCATTGCTTTGACATGTCCATCGCAGAAAGCAAAGTTCCCCATGGTGCCATGCAGTGCAACAGTACCTGTGGAGGCCGGATTAGCTGGCTTCCAGGTGCCATCTACTCCCACGGTGTACACACCGTTAACTGCACCACCCTGCTGCCCTGGCAGCTGATTGCCAGCATCTACACCGTCATCTCCCATAATTACGCAGGGCCATGGATCAAACGCGCCAGTTATGCTTCCGTTATCCTGCTGATACATCCAGGAGTTTGGCCCCATTGTCCATCGCCCTGAGAGAAGGATAGTGGAAGAAGGGTTGACAATGCTTGCATCAGAGACTGCTAATGCATAGTCACTGCACCATGTTCTAGCAGGATTGATCACACCGCTTAAACCCCATCCCGATCCTGTCCAGTCAAACGTGCCATTTGCAGCATAGCTATACTTTGGTCCTGAGCCTGCAGGTGGAGTATGAGGATCATCAGCATCCACAAATGCCTGATAATCCTTCACATAGGGCTGTATTTCAACAAGCCATGTGTCATCCCATCCCCATCCGTTAGTTGGTCCGGCAACTCCTTCATTGCAGAACGACTCGTCGTAGTCCTGTTCATACATAAGGTTCGCAAGGGTGAGCTGGTTCATATTGGAGATGCTAGCAATTGCTCTTGCCTTCTCTCTAGCCTGAGCGAAAACAGGGAACAATATAGCCGCAAGAATAGCAATGATTGCAATTACTACTAACAATTCAATAAGCGTAAAGCCGCGATGGGATCTAGTGAGACCCTTACTGTTCATGAGATTCATTAAATTCTCCTTCGAATTGAGGGTATGTTCCCTCTTCCACTTCTGAGTGCTAACTTGGAGCCCAGAGGTAACTCCGGGCCTATTGGTAAAAAATTTACCCTCCTCTCTGGTTAAGTCTATTTTTGATTTAAGCGTTTGGCAGAGTTCCTAACAACTAACTCTACTGGCAGCATAATATGTTGGGGTTGAGGATCTGTGGATAACAAAATGGCATTTACAAACATCACAGCGTGTCTGCCTACAGCTTCTGCATCCTGCCTAATTGTAGTAAGCCCTGGAGATGAAGCCGCTCCTGGAGCATCATCAAATCCAGTAATAGAGATATCTTCAGGGACATTCAGACCTCTTTTTGTAAGTGCATCAATCCATTTCATTGCGATTGAATCGTCACCTGCAACAATTGCAGTCGGCATCTCTGTCTGAGCCCATTCATCAAGTACCCTGTTGATAGTAGCAGGTGTGGATTCTTCGCCAATATGGAACGCAGGAGGTGTCTGTATACCCAGGACCGACATGCTGTAAAGATAGGCCGAATAACGAGCCTGATAATCGAAGGTATTTTGAGGAGCAGTGAATGCAATGCGAGTATGGCCTAAGTCATAGAGATGACGCATTACTGCAAGAATGCCGGAACGGTTATCAATGGTAACTTTGCTCATTTTGGCTGGTGCATTTTCATTGTAGAGAACAACTGCAGGTATGCCCGCTCGAACAAGTTCTTCTAAACCGTACTGATTCAGCACGTGAGGTCCTACTATCACACCATCTACTCTGCCATCCATAAATACATGCACGAGATCTTCATCGCGTTTACCTAAAAAGTCTGAGTACAAAAGAAGATCCTGTCGCGATTCAGTCACCTCATCTGCTATTCCTTTAAGCAGATTATAGGCAATACTATGCGTTGCAGGCACAACAGATACTGCCCAGGTACAAATGCCTATTGTATTTGAGGTGCCTCTTTGCAGGGATCTTATGAGTGCATTGGGAGCGAAATGTAAATCTTTTGCAATTTTTCGTATCCTAAGCCTTGTCTCCTCAGCAACATCCTGGCTATTGTTTAAAGCCTTTGAGGCAGTGCTAAGAGATACACCTGCCTTACCTGCTACGTCTTTTAGTTTAGCTCTACCAGATGACATATTTAGTCCTCGCGATAAGATTATAGAAACTTACTTTCGATAATTAATTCTACACTAAGAGGCTATGCATGTCAAGCCTTTTGCTTCTAATTGATAAAAGATTGCGATGAGGAATTTGATTTAACCTTATACACATGCTTGAAATATTCAGTTTTATAATATTAATCTGATTTTATTCAAAATCACTTACATTTTAAATCCATATCATTTACATATAAATCTGTATCGAAGAATTAATATCTCGATTCCCTTACACATTATATTTTGCCTAACTGAAGTAGTGTTTCTACTTAGCTGTCACACCGACACTATCTTCTAGCGAATAGATATTTCTTGTGGATGGTATAACATAGTGATGGCTCAGTGCAGCGAATTCACAATTAAGGAGAAGTAGAATGCATCAGATGAGAATGGTAGTGCTGGCAGCGATGCTAGCCAGTCTCGCAGGTTGCTCCGGCAGTAATGGCGGAAACAGTACTCCGTCAAATTCGTCCGACACCACAACTCAATCCTCCGCTCCTGCAACGGCAGCACCAACCCCCATGCCCACAAAAATGATGGCAGCTCCCCATCAGCAGGTACCTAAGCCGCAAGAGATGACAGCTTCTAAAGCAAAATCCGAGGACAAGATGGCAGATAACCATGCCATGAAGGAACACATGATGGGCGAACATATGATGGGAGAGCACAAAATGGCAGAACACCCTGAAGCAACCGGTAAAGAATCAAGCAGTTCGCCTGGAAAACCTGTAAAACTGGCAGATGGTCTCATCTATCAGGACATAGTTATAGGGAAAGGTGCTCTGGCAACCCCTGGTCATACGGTAACTGTGAACTATACGGGCAGTCTTACGAATGGCACGGTATTTGATAGTAATATTGAGCCACAGTTTAATCACGTTCAGCCCTTTTCGTTCGCTTTAGGTGCAGGTGAAGTGATAAAAGGATGGGATAAAGGAGTGGCCGGCATGAGAGTAGGTGGAACGCGTAAACTAACTATTCCAGCTGATATGGCGTATGGATCAAATCCTCCTCCTGGTCCAATCCCGCCAAACGCTACACTTCTGTTCACTGTCACATTAACAGGAGTTAGTAAGTAAGCATTATTGCAGTGTTGTGAAATATCATGTGGTGCATAGCAGAATGTTTTGCACCACATGTGAAATGCTAGAAACCAAATCTGCTAAATTTCGCGTATAACTTTATACAACAGGTCACAAAACAAACCATTCATCGTCTTCTGATGTGTGGGTTTGATCTGTCTTAAATTCAACAATACTGTCTGCTAGTTGCAGACCAAAATAATCAGGCAAATTTCGCTCAAGGAGCAGATTCATGTTTAGCAACAGTTTAAAGCAAAAGTTAAGCACGTTTGCAATTCCTGTCCTCACAATAGCCATTGCCCTGGGTGGTTTTGAAATGGCAAGTACACGCAGCAATGCGAAGATGGAGCAGGGTCCGCCTCCAGTACAACCTTCCGCAAATGCCCTTGCACTTCAGACCGATTACGAGCATGTAGCCGAGGCACTGGATCCATCAGTTGTGTCCATTACCAGCCGAGAACCCGTTCCTGTACAACCAATGGGACAGCAATTCCAGTTCCCCGGGTTCAACTTTGGTGGCGGAGGCGGTGGCGGCATGCAGATGCCATTTCCGATTGTGCCACAGCAGCCTGGTGGAAATCAGCCACAATTCCCACAATACCAGATTGCAAGCGGATCAGGTATGATCGTGCGTTCTGATGGATACATTCTAACCAATGATCACGTGGTTGCAGGTGCCGACAAGGTAACGGTAACACTATATGATGGTAGAAAATATGTTGGCAAAGTGTTCCGTGACAAAACCAGCGACCTGGCTGTGATAAAGATTAATGCAACAAATCTTCCAACAGTGCAGTTTGCCAATTCCAGAGATGTTAAAGTGGGAGAGCTGGCAATTGCATTTGGAAGTCCCTTCGATCTGAAAGATACCATGACAACCGGTATCATCTCGTCTCTCAATCGCCAGGAAGTTATTGGCGAGGGGAATGACCAGAGATACTATCCAAGCCTCTTACAAACCGATGCAAGCATAAACCCTGGTAACTCGGGAGGACCACTTGTAAATGTTTATGGGCAGGTTGTAGGAGTGGATGTCGCGATCGAGTCGCCAAGTGGTGGAAATGTTGGTATCGGCTTTGCAATTCCCTCCAACGATGCCCGTTACATCATGAACCAACTGATTGAGAATGGCAAGATTACACGCGGGTTCATGGGAGTAGACTATGCATCGCTCACCTACAATGACAAGCAGCGGTATGGTGTGAAAGAAGGAGCTCTGATTACGGGCGTTATTGACGGCAGCCCGGCAGCAAAGGCAGGAATACAGGTACAGGATGTGGTCACGAACTTCGATAACAAACCAGTGACAGGCAGAGCAAGCTTTGTAAATCTGGTTGCTCGAACTGCACCGGGATCTACTGTTCCTGTTACCCTAGTACGGGATGGTCATAACCTCACAGTGAATGTGACAATTGGTACCCGCCCAGGCGAAAGCAATGCCTCGAAACCTTCTGCGCCAGATCAGATGCATGCCAAGGGTAGGCTGGGAATTGGGATAGCTAATGTAACCGATCCTGCTATGCGGCAGAGATACGGATTACCATCCACTGTTACAACTGGCGCACTGGTTGCACAGGTCTATCCTGGAAGTCCCGCTGCTGAAGCAGGCTTGGAACCAGGCGATGTAGTTATCAGCCTGAACGGCAAGACCATTCACAACGAGCAGGATCTGTCTGACGTTTCAGCAGCCCTGCCACCTAATGCGGATGTGACAGCAGTTATAAGAAGGATGGTGACTATTCAGCAAGGGGAGAAGCAGATGGAAACCTTGATGGTTACACTCCATCTCGATAACTAAGTTACCCTTCCAGTAACTAAATTCAAGGGGTCAGCGAGATTAAATTCTCCCTGACCCCTTTTCTGTTTGGTAATGTATGCGATGTAAAGCGTCTAGGCAACACTCAGCATACATGCCTCCAATGCCTGTCTTGTGAGTGTGATGTTCTGAACAGATGTAGGATGGTTTATCACTTCCGCCAATGTTTCGGGAATGAACAGCTCCTCGAAAGGATCCATAATTCCTTCCCAGTCTTTCATTTCTGATCTAAGCATTGGTCGGATGGAAACGTAGTGCTTTTGGAACCATAGACGGAGTGTTTCATACTCAGTCTCTTTATGCGGGAAAATTCCTTCACGTGCAGCACTACATAGCAGGTCTATAAGATCCTCGTAGTGCTCTGCAAATTGGTGAAGGGAGGTCTTTAACTTGGCTCTTGCAATTGCCTGAGGTCTAAACCTGACAGCAATGCGCGCTCCAAATGAGCTTGAGCCCTGAGACGGATTTTTGAATGTATCAATCATATCGATCACATACTAAGCATAACGCGAGCAGAGGTATACCAGAAACGCAAAACATCCAGCCATCATGGGCTGTGAAAGGTACCTATAGGGGTTTCTCTCCCGTTGCGAAATATCTGGCCTTCAATGTACAAGGGTAACATACCTGCAACCCTCTCTCTGCGCGAGTCTAACGCTCGCCTTTCTATCAAACTACAGTCCGAATATTGGTACTGTTATGTGGCATTATAAAAAGGGAGAAAAGTGTATATTCGTGGCACTTTTAGTGTCATCTCTAACTGTTTATCCCTATGGCTAGTATGATTATAGCATAAGCTCCTTTGGAATACAAGTTGATTTTTGTCCCTATAACTGATAAATTTACCAGCAGCAAAACAGCTTGTACAAGTGTACTCTGTACCCATTTTCACATCTTGTGCACCATATCAAAGTCAGTACATTTGAACGGGTAAAACCGGAGCTGTAGGCTGTGAAACCGGTTTCACGCTAGGGATTGGAAGATTTGTCTTGCTAATAACTGATGAATGTATCCACAAACTTTGAATGAATGCCTGTCTTTGACTCTCCACCAGTTGTTCAAAGGCTGCCGCCCGAACAGGAGCAGGAATATCATCTCCACTCTGCACAAGTCTGAATACCCACCATCCCCCATTCCAATAAAATGGATTACTTAGCACATTGGGCTTTAGAGCATAGATAATCTTCTCCAGCGAAGCTGGCCAGTATGTCCCTTTCAGTGTAGGACCTATTTTCCCCTGCAACGTTCTGAATGGCAAATATTCATCATCTGAGGCTGCGATTAACTTCATAATGCCTCCTATTTTCAGCTTGTTGAGAATGGATTGCATTCTGGAGTACGACTGAGCTTTGCTGTCAGCTGTTACCTCTCCATCTTTGTTTATAGCCGTTGTATAGAGGCATCTCACTACTATCCAGTCTAATGGCTGAATTGCATGCCCCAACTGTTTCTCTATACTACGCTGATAAAGTAATTCCACTCCAATACGCAGTCTCATGTCACTGTCTAATATATCTTCGGGAACTTTAAGATCTTTCAACAACACTGAATCGGAGAGTGGCTTTGATACACTCTCACCAAGTTGAGCCTTATATTTAATGCGCAGCTCACTGCACAACAGATGGATTCCCTGTTTCATTTCATAAGGAGTAATAGTGATATGATCTTTTTTGAGTGTTAATGCAACAAGCTTTTCTGAAACTAAATCCTTCAAAATATCCGCATAAGGGGGAATAGTACCTTTTGCCAGTGGCGGGTACAAGGCCTTGTAGATATTACTTGTACTAAGTACTATGTCTGATTTGTTTTGAGCATTCTTCTGAAACGAATTCACCAGAACATCTTCCAATCTCTTCTGCTCGCCACTCTTTACTCTTAACCAGTAGAGAGTAAGATCATATCTGGAAATAGGATGACCATCTACAGTTGCCATCACATCAGACGATTTCATCACTTGTGTTACTGCTGAATTCCCACTCGATGAGAGAAGCAGTGTTGCTGCCAGAATAGATGAGAATGCAGCAGTTTTTAACTGAATATTTCGTTTTCTTAATGAATACAACTATTTTGCTCCATGATGAATGTTTTGAAAAATATCCACACTTGACGAACACATTGAAGTCGTTCCATTCCAGTATATACGTGTTTCTATCCGTTCACTCCTGTCCACATGAAAGTAGAGTGGAATGTAAGTGTACTTGCCAACTGTTAATTCTGATGATGTGATCTGACTGCTTGCTAACTCCTTCATACCCCCATGCGAAGAGATATCCAGCTTGCACAGGTTTCCAACACCATCTTCTGTCTTCTTTATTCTAAAATATGCAGTGTAATCGCCAGGTGAAAACTCTGCATAAGGACCATACTGGAGATAACCACCCTGTGAATTGCCAGCGGAGGCAGGTGGCGACTCCCAAGTCGAATATGTTTCACTGGATGTAGCATTCACTACTTCACCGATACCATGCTGTAAAGATGCCGCATCAATATGCAGTATGAACTGACTGACACCCAGATGACTGCTCAAGGCTCCTCCTAAAATGTCATCTGGTTCAATTCTGTTCACAGGTATTTCGATCTTCTTGTTGATGCCCTCGCC
>JAJZFJ010000128.1 GCA_021805395.1 bacterium | reverse complement strand
CCTGTGGCGCTGGCGAGATGGTCGAGGAGACAAGTACGCTCACTGGAAGCAGCTGGACTACGAGTGGGCAGTACCTACGCGCTGGAGGTGGGTGCAGTAGTATGCTGATACGACAAAAGAGCAGTACGGATGACGAGTATCATCATATTGATATGGTTGGCATGTTTGATATCATCACCAACCAAACCGTATCCATAATTAGTAACTCGGTATTTGATGCATTTGGGGTTGAACGATATACTACAACAGGAACCCCGTCAAAAGCCTTAATTATAGCTCAGCCAGTAAAATTAGCGAGCCCCTATAATGGCTCCTGTTTAACTGGCATGTCAGAGCCAGGAATGCAATCTTCACCCGGTGGTGGGGCAGTCTCATTTCAGGCAAGAGCATTGAATACAACTAGTAAGAAATCGAAAAAAGCCAAACCATGTCATTCTAGTGGTGTCAGCAGAGCATCACAATGTCAAACTGGATATCATCATTGTAAAGATCTTGCTAATAGCGCATATCATGGGTGCATTGGTGCCTTAACAGGGGTTGGTATATTTTTTGGTGGATGGATAGGAGGTACAATCGGGGGAGCCGGTGGTGCTGATGCAGGAGGGCTTGTAGGAGCGGGGGTAGGGACAGTGGAGGAACCAGGCGGTGGTACAGTTTTAGGTGGACTATGGGGTTCGGTGGTTGGTGGTCTTACTGGGGCGTTTAATGGTACAAAAACGGGTGCTACTTGGGGGGGACTTTTAGGAGGAGCACTTGGTACAGCTGGGTGTTCTCTGATACACAACAAAACACTCTCCAAGTGTTACACAAATTATTGGGGATGCATTAACAATCCTGGTACACCTGTCACTAAATGGTTCCCAGCATAAGCCTTAACCAATTTCAAAATCTCTTTTGGAAGGCATATTGCAATAGTAATCAGGTGATGTACAGGAATGAGGAGCACTGTTAACAATACTCGACTTTGCTACCAAGCTTCGAGAAATGCTAACAGTGCTACCCCTTGTTATTTTTCTCTTTATCACACAATGTGTTCGCGTCTAACGATATAGGGATTAAATATTATTTAATCAAGTTTTCATGGCACTAAACAGATTTATGTTGGCAGTAAAATGGAGAATGAATCGAATGGTAAAAAGAATATTTATGAAATGTCTTTCTATATTCAATGGTAGACGAAGTCGATGTTTATCACGCTTCTAAGTTGAACGAGATGAAGCCAGATTTTCTTCTTATGGTCTTGTTGTGAATAGAATGCAACGGCTATTCTGGTAGACAAAGCCAATAGCCTCCTCTAAAGATAAACAGATAGCATGAGTTGTGGAAGCTGCACACATTTTACAGAGATCTAGGACCATCAAGCTAGTCTGAATTATGAATAAGGGAGTACATTCTAATGACCGAGGACAATTCAAGAGATGCAGAACTCCTCCAATTTTGTGAGGAAGCAAATAATACTTTCAGGATCGATATAGTCACATATTATAAGAAATGTGTACTTGTGAATCAACAAATTGCATTTGGATGTCTGATAGCTATAATTGATTTAATTCTCTTTCCGTACATTCCAGTATTGTATTACTGTATTTGCCTGGCTGCAGGATTCTTGATACCATTTATAGGTATGCTTTATACAACAAGCCAAATTATCTGGATTCGACGTAATAGATCATTTCAAAATGAAACGTATCAGCAAGACAAACTTGTAGAAAATTATCTGATGATGCTCGAGAGGGTCGAATATGATTCCCTTTCAAATATCATTCAAGTAAAACTTGTTCAGACTTTAGTTAAATACATCTTCAGGCGTCTTTATTTCTCATTGTTCGTAACTTCGCGTCGTTTGATAAATAATGACTTTTTACATGGAGACTGGTTTTCATCCAAACCACGGAAGGCTGTAAAACATTTTGAACCGGATAGTCGAATTCTGAAGATTACATCCCGCCTCATAGCAGAAGCAGATGCTTCAGAATTTGATGTCGATACAATACACGAAATAGAAGGCGTATGTAAGTGTTTGTGGAAATTATTTGATTCTAAAAGAGTTCTATACCTCAATAAACGTTCGATGTCCAAAGAAGTATATATTCCAACACAACTAAGTTTAATCTCCGCACTAAAATCCGCTGCTCACTATTCCTCAATTCCTGTACTGCGGAGTCTCACATTCAGCAAATTCGTTGAAGTTAAAGCTGCAGCCAAGGATGCCAAAAGTGCCATAGAGCAAGGCAAGCATTCCAATTTAACTCTACTCAAAGTCGCACCGCGCTCTGATCCGTCCGAGCTTCTACATCTTTCTAATGAGAGGGAGAGTAACGACAAATAAGTCAAATGCACCCTTTATCCTTCCGCTATGCTATAGGAGACTTGAAAGAAATGGTAACAGGAGGCGAGTAGCGGCTACCTTGGTGCACGGCACTGAAGTGCGTGCTGAGCGACAATAGCCCACCTACGTGGGTTAGACGCGACAGCCTGATACCTCGTTCGGTACTGCCTGTAGACTGGTAGTTAGCCGCTGCCCTAGAGCACGCCAGTGTAGTATGCTTAGCGCAACCAGCCACCTCACCCTGTCTTGCGGCCTTCCTTCCCAGCAGGCAATGCCTAAAGACATTGCCTGAGGATTGCAAGCCTGCTAAAGCAGGCTGTGCGGTCCCTGATTCGGGAAATGTTACCCCATACCAAAAATACCGAACTGCAGACAGTTTCGATAGTGCGGCCAGGAAGGTGTCCAGGAAGATAGGCAGTAACGGCATAATACAAAGAGGTTTTGTAAGTTGGGAGATTGCCAGTAGCCCGCGGAATGAATTCCTCGACTAGGGGGTGCTTCGCACAGTGCGTCTTTCGGACGCTATGATGGTGCCATGACTTGAAGTATTTGTGGGGTAGTTTACATAGGAGCCAGCTAAGTTTGATTGTTACAGAGGGGAGCGATAATCAAGTGTATGTAGAATGTACTCGAAATGGGGCCTGATTTCGTGCTGACAGAAGAGTGATAACCATGTTATTATGACTGTTATTTATTCGGGTACAATACAAGCCAAAGGCCGTTGATTTGCATTGTGTATATAGCATTAAACCTGGATGAGGTAGGATAAACAATCAGTTCCAAAGAGTTTCTAGGAGGTATTTGTTCACTTAATCTGTAGATCTCAATATCTTGAAACCAAATCAGATAATCCATGTCTATAGAACAGATAGATCATTTCAACTAATCATGCTAGGCGCAATAAAATATATTCTGAGCAAGTTTGGACTGTGCACATATGTGGTGTGAAAATGAGCATAAATTCTGTTACTTAGTATTGTTATTTAGGACCAGAAAATTGACCCTTCAGAAAAGTATTTTATCGATATCATGGAGAGCTTTGGATGAAATCTAAACTTCTGCACAAATATACATTCCTATATGGTCTTATTGTTATCTTAATAACTTACAATCTATTCCTTAACTCTGTGATTATTGTGTTGAACCATAAAATCATCGTTAAACATCAATTTTTATCAACCCAATAAGTTAACAACAATAATGTATCCACGATAAAACATAGTGAAAAAGTGAAGATAATTGATAATCAATCTATCTATAATCAGATTTATTTCAATGCTAGATCTAATGTACCGACTCAGTTGTACAACACCGCAAAACAGGTGTTGCAGGTGATAAAATATTATCAATGGGGCAAGTTACGTCAGTACTGTATGCCTGTAATAGCATTCGGACAATACCGTTGAATGTACCCCTCCAGTAATAGAACTCCTGATTATCCTGAATCTTTCTATGGTGACTATGCCAACCCGGATAGTACAGATGGGAATGCATTCTGTACGCAGCTGATAAACACAAAGAGGGAATTGGATTCTCAAACACAGAGTAGATTATGCAGTTATTTCGCGTTTTTTAACAGGTGCTTTTGGGATCAACCTAAGATCTCAATCGAATATAACGGGGATTATTCACCAGGTTTTCTATTTGAAGGAATCTCAAAACACTTGATAGCAGGATCCGATGCGTGTATAGGGTTTTGTTATGATGGCAAGAAATGGAGAATTAATCAAATCGTTATGTCAAGCCAGTAAGATAGATTAGTATGCATGGTTGTGAATACTAGTGTTATGATTTCTAATATATATTCATATTGGTGTACAATATAGCATCACATTTTTTTAGGTGCTACCATGCCATATAAATTACCAGTGATCTCTTTATCAGATGAGGAGCTTG
>JAJZFJ010000195.1 GCA_021805395.1 bacterium | reverse complement strand
CACATGGCCCTGCTAGATCGGGAAATGGACTCATTGGAACAGGAGCACATGGAAACAGTAAAAATGCACGCCATACTTCTGGCTGACGAAAATGCTACACTGAGCTATCTCCTCTCAGGCAAAGAAACAGATTTAGAGAAATGCAGGCAGTTAAATGCCCATAACGCGCAGCAGATGCATAATCTTCAAATTGCTTTTAGAGCAGATCCAAGACGATCTATTGTGTTTAACTCTTTGCAGGAAACTGCTCTTGTACACATTGCACTTTGGAACAGATTAATATCCATTCGTGAATACCTCGGACTAAGAAGGGCTTCCTATGCCTTGAAACAGGTGGAGGCACAAAACCGAATGCAGATAAGCCCTGCAATTCTCCAGCCACTTTATAAACTGGAAACAGTGCCAATAAAACTTAGAACACAGGAATGGACACTATCGAGACAGAGACTTCATAATGTTGCAAACTTCATGCTGTCCCTCATTCTGGTAGCACTGTTCTTTATGATCACACTCATTAAAACATCCCGCAGATATAGCATTGAAGAGAACCATCTTATGCAGGGTGCTTCCGAAGGTGTGGCGATTATTAATGCACAGGGAAGAATTCAGTATCTCAACTTATCGTACAAAATGCTGCTGGGGCTGTCTTCGGACAACTATATTGGGACATTGCTGAGCGATACACTTTCCCAAGAAAGCATTCCTGATTTCATGAATCTCATGGAGCAGGCAGCACTAAATGGTACAGCCTATACGGAACTTGTGGCAGTGCGCGCAGATGGTATACGTTTTGATATGTCCATTAGGCTAACAAACAAAATCCAGGAAAACGACACCATCGACGGCTACTACTGTTATACACAGGATATTAGTGCACGGAAAAGTAGTGAAGAGCAGATTAAACAGCAAATGCAGCAGATTACGCAGATCTGCGAACAGCTTGAGCTGCAGAAGATGGGGCTGGAATCTGCCAACAGACAGTTGAGAAGATTGGCCACCAGAGATGGTCTCACAGGTCTCACCAACCACAGAGCTTTCCAGGAGACCCTGAGTCTGGAATGGAAAAGAGCTAAAAGACTGGAAAGTCCCCTCTCACTGCTCATGATAGATGTGGATAATTTTAAAGAGTACAACGACTCCTTTGGTCATCCAGCGGGAGATCAAATACTACGAAAGCTTTCTGTTCTGCTCACACGTTCTGCCAGGGTAACGGACTGCGCAGCAAGATATGGTGGAGAGGAGTTCGCCATCATACTCCCACACACAAATCTCCAGGGTGCCATGGAGATAGCTGAAAGATTACGTTATGAAATCGAATGTGAAGTATGGGAGCATAGAAAAGTTACCATAAGCATAGGGGTGGCGAGCGCAGACAGAGGGATAAACAGCACTGGTACCCTTCTAGCTGAGGCAGACCGAGCACTCTATCTCGCCAAGAGATCTGGCAGAAATAGAGTGATGACTAATCAGGACTGTTCTGCAGTTGTGAGCCAGTAAGCCTCTCATAAGCTTCAAGATACTTCCGCCTGGTCTGCATTACAATATCCGCTGGTAGAATCGGACCTGGTGGTTCTCTGTTCCACCCCGAATTAAGCAGCCAGTCCCTCACAAACTGTTTGTCATACGAAGGCTGGCTTTTGCCAGGGGCATACATCGAAGCTTCCCAGTAGCGGGAGGAATCTGGTGTGAGAGCTTCGTCAATCAGAATTAGTGAACCATTGTGAAACCCAAACTCAAACTTTGTATCTGCGAGTATTAAGCCTGCCCTGGCAGAGCGGATTCTAGTATATTCATAGATCATCAGACTGGCATCCCTTACTGAATCCGCTGTCTTCTGTCCAAGAAGAGAGACAGCCTCATGCATTCCAATGTTCTCATCATGCCCTGAGGTTGCCTTGGTAGCTGGTGTAAAGATGGGAGTGGGAAGTTCTGCACTCTCATTCAACCCTCCCGGAAGTTTTATGCCATGGAGAATTACGTCCCTGTGCTCACCACCCTCGGCCTTATACTCTGCCCAGAGTGAGCCTGCAAGATAGCCCCTCACAACACACTCCACTGGCAGCGGTTCAGCTTTCACACCAAGCATACATCTACCCTTAAGCATCGCAAGTGTGTCAGTATCCAGGCTCGCGCCCCACTCTTTCAGGCGCATCGCTATGAATGAGTCATCACAGCTTATAATATGTGTGTTAATGAATGGCCGTACACAACTGAACCAGTGATTAGACAGCTGTGTGAGAACCTCACCCTTATCGGGAATACCATTCGGCATCACAACATCGAATGCAGAGATACGATCCGTGGATACCAGTAAAATCGCATCGTCCAGCAGGAAGATATCTCTCACCTTGCCTGATGTGTGGCGCGATAATCCTGGTATTGTAACTTCTAGAACGGGTTCTCTCATTTATAATTGTGCTCCGGATCTGTTATGAGATGGTTATTGAGCAGATGGAATGTGCTGGCAATGTTACAGTCCATGTGCCATCCACACTGGTATTCAAGTCAACAGGTTTTAAAGTCACCTTGTCTGGTTCAGCAGCACTGTTTACTGAATTAGGTGCTTCCGATGAAAGTAACACTGCATTACAGGTGGATCCACCACACCCTGAAATATCAACTGTTACATCTTTGTCCATATGCCTGTTTACCACAGAAACTGTTGTTGCTCCATTTGTAGCTTTGGAAGCTGTAGCACTCAAGCCAGTCTGCCTGTTTGGTAGTCTGAAGTGTGCATCGTCTATGGTGCATACAACCGCTGTTGCTCCCTGGTGTGGTGCATACATCTTGAAAGCATAGTAAGTTGGCGTTTTCCACATTGACTCACCACTGGTTTGAATGGATGCCTGCAGCACATTGCTTATCTGGGCAATATTAGCCATACTAAGGACTTTGCACTGTCTGTGAAATCCTTCAAAAGTGATAGCAGCAGCAATTGCATCACGCATTGTGGTCTCCATATAGTAATTTGCGTCTAAATTTGCTTCAGGAGACCAGACGCCCCATTCATCCAGTGCAACACCAACAAATCGTTTACCGTCTGTTGCATCAGCCAGCATTTTTCCCACTGTGAGTATAAGATGCTCTGTTTTCTCACTCTCAACAATCATATTATAGTAATCGTCTTCAGAGAAATTAACAGCAGAACCCGCACTCCAGTAACGGTGGATGGAGTAGTGATCCACCAGATCCATATGAGATTTCAGAGTTTCTATAAGCTCTTTATTCCACTCCATCACATCCCAGCCACATGTTACAAGCTGAGCAGATGGATCAACATGCCGCAGCATGGTTGCAAACCGCTTATATTCCAGTCCATACTGTTTTGCCGTGAAATTTCCACCACAGCCCCAGTTTTCATTCCCTACACCCCAAAAGGGCACATTCCATGGCTCATTCCTGCCATTTGCAATGCGCTCTTTTGCAATTGTTGTCTCTATTTTGGTATTGCAGTATTCTAACCAGTCACACATCTCCTGAGGAGTGCCAGAACCCATATTGCCTGCCAAATAAGCATCCGCACCTATTTTCTCACACAGATACAAGAACTCATCTGTGCCAATGCTATTGGTGTCAAGAGTTGTTTCACCGCACGACATTCCAAGTCTTTGTGGACGAGAGGCTGGATTACCAATGCCATCTCTCCAGTGGTAGTGATCTGCATAGCAGCCACCTGGCCAGCGAAGGAGCGGCACAGGCATCTCTTTAAACGCCTGCACTGCATCTGCACGCCATCCATTGTCCTTTTCCACATTGTAACTTTTATCACCAGTCCATAATCCATCATAGCAGCATCTTCCAAGATGCTCGGCAAAGTGTCCATAAACTCGAGGTGAAATTACACCTATCTCATCCTCTGGATGAATCACAACTTTAGCATTGCTCATGCAGGCGGTCCCCTTTTTAATACAGTTCTTGCAAATCTAGTAATGGCTAAACTGTTCCCAATAATCCACCGTTTTTACACTGGCCGGATAGGGTCTAACTCAGCTCGTTGAGAATTGAGATCCCAATATTGGATACAGTAACTATCTCATCCAGTTTTAAACCAGCACCATGGGCACTTAGCTCTTTAAACCGTTCTTGTCCCACCAGATTCATTGCTCTATTTAACTCATTGTTATGCTTTTCACTACCAGGGGAGAGGCTGAATGTAGCATACTTGCTGTTAATTTCCTCAGCAGCGCCCCAAAACTGTATTGCATAATCAAGCGAGCGAACAGTCCCTAAATTCTTCTCTTCCAGATATGAAATTCCTGCTTCAAGATGCCCAAAGGCACCTAATACCATAGCAATATATACTTCAGAACCCATCTTCTGTGCAAACGAAAACGCTTTAAGGAGATAGGCGTGAGCCTCCATGTAATTCCCCGCTGTTATGTTAAGGTACGCTAGTCCATGATATGCATTAAAGATACCAGGAGCATAGTCCAGCGCCGTGCTTCTTTGCAGGCCTTCCTGAAATTGTATGCCCGCAGATTCTAAATCACCCTGAACCATTGCTATCTCCGCAGAGCTCTCCCTTGCGATGGCGTATGTGCTAAGCTGTCCATTTTCCAGACAGATCTGCAAACACTCCTCCAGATGCCTGTTCGCTGCTTCGTAATCTCCTAGGGTAGCCATTAGACCGCCCAGGTTAAGTAACTGATAGGTCATCCCCCTGCGGTCCCGAAGATTACGGTGTATGCCAAGGCTTTCTTCCAGCTGATCTCGAGCTGTATTCAGTTCGCCTCGCACCATTGAATTGACTCCCATTGCCTGCAGTATGCTGGCGAGCGTTGCCTCGTTTCCATGCTCTCGACAGAGATTTAAAGCTTCGTTCAGATACTCTGCGGACAGAGCGGTATCCCCACACTCACTGCATACCACCCCAAGAAGGCTCAGAGCATCTGTCATGCCAGGGAAGTCCTGTCCTGCTCTGGCCATTGTCAGAGCTTTTTCCCCAAAGCTTCGAGAATCCGGGTAGTCGCCTCTCAAATATGCCACACTTCCCAGGCCAACGTATATCTGTATCTCCAGTTCACTGTTTAATATAAGCTTACAGATTTCAAGTGCCTCATTGAAATAGTCCCAGGCTGAAGCGAGATCGCTCTGGAATGAGGATAAGACACCTGAAGTGTAGAGTGTTTTTGCACGGTATAAATCACGACAGGGATGTAAACCGAGAGCCCTACTGCACCATTTTCTGCCTTCCGAAAGCTGGGCACGTATCTGCCAGTATAAGCCAAGCGAAGATGTTAGACTGATAAGCTGTTCATTATCAGCGGTTTCTGATGCCCAGCTCAAAGCGCCACGAATGTTATCACGTTCAATATCAAAAATATGCAGTATGCCTGGCTGGTTACGACCGCGTAGTTCAGACTGTTTTCCCGCAACAAGACTTTTATAGTAGGCACAATGTTTGGCACGCACCGAATTCTTGTCTCCTGATTCTATCAGCCTGTCCTCTGCATATTGCCGCACTGTTTCCAAAATTTTATAGCGCATACTGTTCTCACCTTTCTCCGTCGAAACAAGAGACTTGTCAACCAGTGCAGCTAAAATATCCAGAACAACCCACTCATCAATGCTTTCATCTGAACACACCTTCTCAGCTGCGTCCAGCGTGAACCCACCACTGAACATGGACAGACGGGCAAGTGCTTTCTTCTCCTGAGGAGTTAGTAGATCGTAGCTCCAGTCGATCATGGCGCGCAGGGTCTGATGCCGGGGCATCCCGGCTGTATTACCACGTGTCAGCAGCTGAAAGCGTCTATCAAGCCTTGAGTTGATCTCCTCTACAGTTAAGGTTCTAACTCTAGCTGCAGCCAATTCAAGTGCCAGCGGAATTCCGTCCAGTCTGGTACACAACTCCTTAACAGCTTCAGCATTATTTGTATCTATGGCAAATGAGGGCTGGTGTAAAAGGACTCTATCAACAAAAAGCTTAATTCCCTCATACTGCAGCATCTCATCTGGCTCAAGACAGTCTTCCAAATCTGGAAGTGCAAGTGATGGACAGCGATAGATTAACTCACCTGTTATCCCAAATGCCTGTCGACTTGTTGCAACTATTTTAATGCCAGGGCATTGTTGTAGAATCCCAGAACATAGCGACGACACAGTTGTCAACAAGTGCTCACAATTATCCAGAAGCAGCATCAGATGCCTTCGCTGCAAGAAAGTAATAATCAGCTCTTCATGATCAGAAGAGCTGCTCTCATTCACTCCCAGAACTTTAGAGATGGTAGCGGCCACAAGTTTGAAATCAGAAATTGAACCCAGTTCGACGAACCACACTCCGTCTGAGAACTCTTCAAGAGCCTCTCTAGCAAATTGAAGAGCAAGTCGCGTCTTACCGCATCCTCCTGCACCAGTTACAGTGATCAGGCGAGTGCTGCTTAGTCTCTGATGCAGCTCGCGAATCTCATTCTCACGACCTATGAAGGTAGAAAGTTCAACAGGAAGGTTATTCGGTACTTCTGTGTATTCTATGGATTTGATGGGTGGGAAGGTACTTATCAGGTCTGGATGCAACACCTGATAAATTGTTTCAGGTTCAAGCAGATCCTTCAACCTGTGCTGGCCTAAATGTGTTAGTTTAAAAGTAGAGGAATCTTTTACTACAATCTCATTTTTTGCTGTTTGAGATAGCAGTATCTGCCCACCATACGCAACCGAAAGGAGACGTGCAGTTCTATTTAAACTCTGTCCAAAATAGTCACCATCTCTGCTTTCAGCAGGACCTGTATGGATTGCCATTCGCAGGGAAAGCTTTGAGATTGGTTCCGTCCATGCCTCTTCATGAGTGGATATCTGGATTTGAATGGCTGTTTCAACTGCTGTTTCTGTATCTGAAAATGCAGCACAAATCCCATCACCTAATTTTTTAAAAATGTGCCCGCCAGTGTTAGAAATAATCTTTGTTATAAGCTCATCGTGGCGTGCCAGAGTCATTCCCATCGCTTCAGGATACAACTCCCACAGCTTCGTACTGCCCTCTATATCTGTGAAAAGGAATGTTATGTTAGTTGCAGGTAACATTCTGCATCTCTTTGTAGTGGTAGGTTTTAATCACTTAAAAGCAGTTGAGAGTTTCATATAAAACATATAAACACCATAATCTTACCTGATATGATGACCTTTAGACTTAATTTTAACAGCTATATCCAGTGAGATGTTCATGCTCTGAAGTTTTATTAGCAAGAGAGAGTGCTAATATATGATATAATCTCATCATAATATCTATCTAGCTGCAAAGTGGCGGAGGAACTTTTATCTATGTCCGGCGTGATTCTAAAGAACCTGACGAAATCTTTTAATAAGGTTACGGCAGTTAATGATCTGAACCTGGAGATTCGGGACAAAGAGTTTATGGTTTTGGTAGGTCCATCGGGATGTGGAAAAACAAGCACTCTTCGCATGATCGCTGGTCTGGAAGAGACAACAGGCGGGGAGATCTGGATAGGCGATAAGCTGGTGAATGATGTCTCACCTGCAGACAGAGATATCGCCATGGTATTTCAGAACTACGCACTGTATCCCCACATGTCTGTTTATGACAATATGTGTTTTGGACTGAGAAATCGCAAAGTATCCACCAAAAGCAGCATCCCTATCCTGAATAAGCGACGTGCTTTCACAAACCAGGAGATCGATCGCAGGGTTCAGGAAGCAGCTGAGATACTCGGTTTGAAAACACTTCTACAGAGAAAACCCAAAGAGCTTTCTGGTGGACAGAGACAGCGCGTTGCACTCGGAAGAGCTATAACTCGCGAACCTCAAGTTTTCCTTATGGACGAACCTCTCTCTAACCTGGATGCCAAACTGCGTGTTCAAACCAGAGCAGAACTGATCAAATTGCACCGTCGATTGGGCATTACCACGGTTTATGTTACGCATGATCAGGTGGAAGCAATGACCATGGGTGACAGAATTGCCGTTATGAACAACGGTCTTATTCAGCAATGCGACACGCCGCTTAACCTCTATCATAATCCGGCTAATCTGTTCGTGGCAGGTTTTATTGGCTCTCCCGCAATGAATTTTGTCCAGTCAACAATAGTGGATACTGGGGATGGTCTCATGGTAGATGCAGGTAGCTTTAAAGTTGCTGTTCCTCAAAACAGGGTTGATCTGGCCCGACCATATATTGACAAGAAATGTGTGTTCGGAATTAGACCAGAAGATATTTATGATGCAAAGCTTCCTGGTCTTGTAGATCCAGTTCCAGCAAACACCGTCACAATAGATGTGGATGTGATTGAGCCACTTGGCAGCCATGTTGAGATGCATCTGAAGTCTGGTGACCTGGTACTGATTGCCATGATAGACAGTGCCTCTAAAGCCCAGTCGGGTGACAAGGCAGATATGCTGTTCGACATGGAAAAGTCCCATCTGTTTGACCCAGTATCTGAGAGAGCCATCTACTGAAACCAGAAAGTCTCCTTAGAACAGAAGGGCTTACTCTGAGCTTCGGCGATGGGGACTCTCTTGCGATAGCAGTGAAAGATGTTACTATATCTTTCCCAGAAACTGGCTTTTTTGGAATAATGGGTCCGTCTGGATCTGGCAAGAGCTCTCTACTCTATCTGTTAGCTGGCTTAAAACAGCCATCAAAGGGGGCAGTATACTTTCGTGACAGGGCACTTAACGGAATAACGGCATCCGAGAGTGCCAACATGCGCCGGCATGAGTTCGGATTCGTATTTCAGCAGCCATTTCTGTTAAACTACCTCACAGCAAGAGAAAACGTGGAAGTAGCTTCAACGGGGAATCCTAAATCAGCAAGAACAAGCGTCGATCTCCTTCTCGCCGAACTTGGTATTGAGCATCTTGCGGACAGATTCCCCACCCATCTCTCAGGAGGTGAGAGACAACGGCTTGTTGTGGCAAGAGCTCTGGTAAATAATCCATCTGTCATTTTTGCGGATGAACCCACAGCCGCCTTAGACAGCAGGAATGGCCATGCTGTGATTGAGATGCTTCGGAGCTACTCGCAAAAAGGCCTGGTGATTGTTGTCTCGCATGACGCATCCATGCTGGCAGATGTGGATGAGCTACACAGAATGGAGGATGGTGCAATCATAACAGAATCCACACTTCATGCCGTATCATAGTTATGATCAAATCCATTGGTAACAAGCTCTATTTGGCATGTTTTGCAGTTTTCTCTGTGCTTGTTATCTCTCTTTTTCTTCCAAATCACCCTCCTCACCTTCCCCCAGCATTCACACCACACCTGCCTCCAAGGGCGCTTCATTACCAGTTCATGAGCAATCTTCTGACAGCAGCAGCAATCATCTGGTATCCATTAGGTCTCTGGTTTATATTTGTCTCTTCAAAGAGCGCAAATATATTAACCAGGCTAAGTAAACTCACCAGGCACTGGTATATAAACACTGGCTTGGGTTTTTGCATCATCTCAATAGGCATGATGCTCTGGACTCTTCCATTAACCATTGCGTCGCACATTCTCCTGGTGAAGTATGGTTTTTCGCACGAACCCTGGAATGGGGTAATTCGAGACAGACTCCTGCAGTGGCTGGTACAGCTTCCGACAGCAGTTGTCTACGTTCTGGGAGTTGCACTTTTCAGGAAAGATCGCAAAAGGTACTGGCTCCATGTATGGCTCATCCTGGTACCGGTCATGTTCTTTGAGATGGCAGCCGGGCCAGTTCTAATAGCACCCCTGTTCAACACATTCAAACCGCTGCCAAATGGTCCGTTAAGAACCGAAATTAATGCACTGGCACAGTCAGTTGGCATTCATCACCCAAACATCCTTGTGGTAAACACCAGCGTCCGCTCTTCCTATGTGAATGCGAATGTTGCAGGCTGGGGACCAACAATTCGTATTGTAATGGATGATAATGACCTAAGAGTTCTCACGCAGCCTGAAATTATTGCAATGATCGGCCATGAGATGGGACATTACGTGGAACATCATGTTTACATTCTCTTTGTGTCAAATTGTATTGGTGCATTCGTACTTCTGTTTGCATTCAGCAGAATTGCTGTTCGAATAGATGAAGTACTTAACAAAGAGCTATCAGAGCGGGTAACGAGTATTAGAGCGATCCCGCTCGTCCAGCTAACAATTTACATTCTACTAATGGCTCAGATGCCCATTGCAAACGCAGAATCGAGATATCTTGAGCATCGGGCAGATACATTCAGTCTGAAGCACGCGAAACTCAATATTCCACTTGCACAACTGATGATGGGCTTTGTAACCAGGGAATACGGTACTCCCTACCCACCAAGACTCTGGCAGTGGTGGTTTGGTACTCATCCATCACTGGATAACAGAATACTATTTGCATTAACTTACAGATAGCTTAACGAATCGCTTTGCACCCACCTTCAGCACTGCACCTTCCAGCTGGCTCACACTGATCAACTGGGTTGCATCCGCAACCTTCTCACCATCAAGCTTTACCCCACCCTGCTGAATCAGCCTGCGAGCCTCGCCGGTTCCCGATGCCATTCCCGTAGAGACCAGAAGCTTACAGATCCAGACTTTGCCTTCTTCAATAACCTCGGCTGGAACTACTGCTGACGGTATTTCTGTTGGCAGTTCTCGTGATGAGTGAACCCGTATACACTCCGCATCAGCCTCAATTGCAGCTTCCTTGCTGTGATAGATCGTCACTACCTCCTGTGCCAGCCGTCTTTTCACGTCACGCGGATTTGTTACACCACTCGCACAATCCTTCAGGAGCGCTTCCATCTCATCCAGATCGATATCAGTACACAGAACAAAATAGTCACGCATCATCTCATCTGTAATAGACATAAGCTTGCTGAACATATCTATGGGCGACTCTGCAATACCTACATAATTACCCAGTGATTTGCTCATCTTCTTCACACCATCCAAACCTACAAGCAGTGGCATAAACAGGCCAATCTGCGGCTCCTGCCCCATCTCTTTCTGGAGTTCTCTTCCAGCCAGAATATTAAATGTCTGATCTAATCCGCCCATCTCGATATCTGAATGTATGATCACAGAGTCATAAGCTTGGGAAAGTGGGTACATCAATTCATGCAGTGAGATAGGATGGTTCTGTTCGAAACGCTCTTTGAAGTCATGCCTCTGTAAAACCTGTGCGACCGTCATCCTGGACAGCAGACCTACAACGGAAGCAAAATCCAGCTTGCCAAGCCATTCGCCATTGAACCTCACTTCTGTCCGGCTTCTGTCCAGTACGCGTGAAAGCTGATCGACATATGTTGAAGCGTTGGCGGCTACCTCTTCCTGAGACAGCATGGGGCGCGTGGCAGATCGACCAGATGGGTCTCCGATGAGGGCGGTGTAATCTCCAATGATTAGCACTACCTGGTGTCCCAAATCCTGAAACTGTCGAAGTTTTCTCAAAACCACAGCGAATCCCAGATGGATATCTGGCGAAGTAGGATCCAGACCAAGTTTTATCCTTAAGGGTGTGCCTCTCTGTTTAGAGACCATCAGTTTGTGAGCCAGACCACCAGCAGGCTCAACTGAATGGGTTCCTCTTAACAGCCGTTTTTCCTGAAGTAGAAGCTCTTCAGGAATCTCGTTACTCTTGTCAGTCAAATCGATCTGCTCCTGTTCATTAGCATTATAAAATCTTGTGAACACATCTCTTTGTTATAACATACTCATGGGATCTATATCCACAGTTACCGAGAGGCGCTGCCCCAGTGAGAGTTCTCCCAAAGCAAAGCGTATATAGTCTGCCAGAGGCGACTGCAGCCCTCCTCTTAATGCTAAATGTGCTCTGTGCATGTTCTTTAGCATAGGGATTGGAGCTGGAGACGGTCCAATAATTTCGGTTGTACTATCTACCCTACCCGATATGAGTTCTGCAAGCTTTTGAGCAGTCTGCATAGCCGTTTCTGGTTTCTCTGAGGAACATATGAGGTTCGCCAGCCTGCTGAATGGAGGGTATCTCAGTTCCTTACGATACACAATCTCCTGCTCATAGAATGCAGGATAGTCATGATTGAGGGCTGTTTGAATTGAGTAATGGTCCGGAGTAAACGTTTGCACCACTACTTCTCCTGTGAGTGCTCCTCTGCCAGCCCTGCCAGATACCTGCGTAAGCAGCTGGAAGGTACGTTCTGCAGCTCTAAAATCCGGCATGTTAAGTGTGGTATCGGCGCTTATTACTCCTACCAGAGTTACTGAAGGAAAATCCAGCCCCTTCGCTACCATCTGAGTACCAACCAGTATATCCGCCTCACCTTTGCGGAAAGATCTCACCAGCCGGGCATGCTCTCCACGCCGTGACGTGGTATCTCTATCCATGCGCACGATAGTCGCCTCAGGGAATAAAGCCTGCGCCTCCAGCTCTACCTTCTCTGTACCGATGCCGAACCCTCTCACACGTGCTCCCCCACACTGCGGACAGATCTCGGGAGAGGCCTCCTGATGATCACAATGGTGACATCGCAGCAGCCGGTACCGCATGTGGTAAGTTAGGCTCACTGCACAGGCAGGGCATCTTGCAGTCCAGCCACAGTCTCTACAGAGAACAAACTGTGAATATCCTCTCCTGTTAAGGAATAGGATCACCTGCTCTTTTTTGAGCAGGCGTTCACTAATTCCTTCTAGCAACTTCTGTGAGAAAAGCGCGTGGTTCTGCTTGAAATCTGCACGCATATCCACCACATGAACAGAAGGCATAGGTCGCAGGTTGACTCTTTTGAGCATCTCGATTCGAGTAATGGACTTCTCTGGAGGCGTCTGTACATACTGCTCCGAAACCCCGTAACTCTCAAGCGAGGGAGTAGCGCTGCCCAGTAACAGGAGTGCACCTGATCTTCTTGCCCTCTCTCTTGCCACATCTTTGGTGTTATAGCGCGGCATCATCTCCTGCTTATAGGAGGTCTCATGCTCCTCATCCATAATAATGAGTGAAAGCTTTTTTAATGGGGCAAACAGAGCAGAGCGCGCTCCCACCACAATACATGCCTCCCCTGTTCTCAGTCGCTGCCATTCATCATAGCGCTCACCTTCGGAAAGTTTAGAGTGGAACAGGGCCACCAGGTCACCAAAACGAGCCACAAAGGCATCAGCCACTTGCGCAGTGAGTGCAATTTCTGGAAGGAGTACCATTGCACCTTTGCCTATCGAAAGAGCATATTCGATAGCATGCAGGTAGACCTCTGTTTTACCACTAGCGGTAACGCCAAACAGGAGCAGGGTTTCGCTCTCTCCTCTTTTCATTCCTTCCAGAATTCTATCCACAACAGTTCTCTGGTCTGAGGTAAGCACTGGTGCAAGCGATGAGCCATCCTCATTTTTAACAGGATTGCGTCTCTCTGGTATCTGGTGCTGGGTTAACACACCTTTTTGAACTAGACCACGAAGACATGCAGCACTACTTCCGGATATCTGTAATAGTTTGGCTGCAGGCATGGGGGACGACCTGATTTTAAACCACTCTGTGAGAGCATCCAGGATCGCTTTCTGTTGGTGCGTTCTTTTTGGGTTTTCTAATGAATTGTCCGATGATTCACCAAACGAGATACCTCGTACTGTTTTTGGTTTCGCTCCAGTACGCTCAATGTACCTTTCTTCGTGCAGCAACCCCCGCTTTATGAGAGAGGAGTATGCGTTCTGAAATGCCGGAAGGTTTGCTGTTTTTTTCAATGCATCCTTCTCAACGGAGCCACCCATCCCTTTTATGATCTCGATCAGATGTGCCTGATTTACTGAGGATTCCAGATCCGATGCTATCAATTCACTGTTAACCAGTGAAACCTTGATAACCATGCGAGCGCCATGAGAAGAAGGTGCTACACATCGCAGTGCTGTGTGCAGATCGCACACATACTCTTCACTCAGCCAGTGAAGAAGATGCAGCTGTTCCTCATCTAATTCTGGTGCATGTTTCACAACTCCAAGAACAGGCTTGAGTTTACTTACTAGTGGATCGGTGGCATTCAAAGTCCTTCGTGCAAGTGCAATCCCCAATACATCTCGACCATTAAACATTACATGCAGGCACTGTCCAGGATGAATAACACCAATAAGTTCATCAGGTATAAGGTAGGAAAACGTCTGCTCCATACCAGGAATTTCGACGTACAGTAGCACATCAACAACCTCTACACCTTCCAGTTCGACTGGTAGACTATCTTCCATCTGGTAAATCCAGCGGTTTTTTGTTCCATGGCATGCATACTCTGGGTTCTATGCCAGCGCGAAGCCGGGAGATATTGGAGCGATGTTTATAGACCGCCATTACACTGGCTACAATCCCGAATGCAAGGCGGTAATGATCTGCTGGATAACAGAAGTACATCAGAAAGGGCACTGCAATTGCTGCCAGTATGTCTCCAAGCGAGATAAATCTTAGCGTAAACAGCTCCAGTAAAAAGATGAGTGCCGCATATCCGGCAACTGCTGGTGCAAGTGCGATAAGTATCCCTAAACTGGTGGCAATTCCTTTGCCGCCGGTAAATTTGAGAAAAATTGAGTAGTTGTGTCCCAACAGAGCACATAACCCAGCCAGAATTGCCCATTGTGAGTGGGCTGGAAACAGATGTATTCCTACGATTACAGGGATATAGCCCTTGAGTACATCCAGAATGAAAGCAGGAATTCCTGCCTTTGGACCACATACACGCCACACATTTGTAGCACCTATATTACCGCTCCCTTTTGTACGTACATCAATACCTGTCATGAGATAGGCAACCCACAACCCAAATGGCACCGAGCCAATTAGATAGCTGCCAATCAAGAGAGCTGTCACCATTCAGTAGATCCTTTCAGACATCTATTCTAAATGCTTTCATGTTGTAATTTTACTGGAACCTGTACTGGAATATCTCGCGGATACTTCTCTTCAATCGGGTCAGAACTTCCTGCATCTCGGTAACTCCGTAATCAGTGCCACCATTGTAACCTAAAATGCCTGCAACTGCCCTGAGTGTTCTATGGTCTGCTGGCAATACATCAGAAACGGAGCCAGTATACAGCCAGATTGCATTCCTTGTGCTGGAAAGGGTTGTGTAGCCTTCAAGAAGGATATCTGCCTCCGGATTACTGAGCAGTGAATGGTTAGCAAGTGTACTGATAGCAGGGAGGGTTCCTTGCGCAGCCAGTTCAGGGATGCTGGATCCATGAAGAAGCTGCTGTCTTTGCACCAGCCACTCGATATCGCTAAGTCCGCCTTTACCAAGCTTAAGGTCAGACTCCCTATGCTCAGGAAGAACACGTTCATTTTCCAGCCTAATCTTCATTGCATGAATCTGATCATCTTCCAGGTCGGATAACCTGGTGCCGCTGCTAGCACTGCGGTATAACTCCTCAGCTGCAAACCCCACGCCATGGCCTCCAGTGATATATCGTAACTTGAGAGCAGCCTGGCGTTCCCAGGTCTCAGCACTGGTGCTGAAATATTCTGCAATACCACCTAGTGTTGGTGCAAGCACTCCATCTTTACCCCATGGACGAAGGCGTAAATCTACCATAATAGGCGCACCTGCAAGCTGCAGTTCGTGGGCAAGCGCAAGGAAATCTGCTGCAGCCTGCTCAGCATCTGCTGATGAGTACGTATCTTTGCAAACGATAATCAGATCCCAATCGCTGGAGTAGTTCATCTCCATCCCGCCCAGTTTGCCCAATCCGAGATATGCGATGTCAGGATTTCCCACTGCCTCTGCCATCTTGATAATCGTCTGATCTGCAAGCTCGCTCAGTAAGGCGCGAACTGTGTCACTTGTCACCTCCCTCCAGATGTCCCTGGTCGCGATCGTCAGCTGAGTTCGTATATAACACTCCGCCATGCGCTTTATCCATCCAGCCTTTTGATCTGGAGTATACAGAGGTGCTTCAGGAATTGTATCTGGCTCTATCTCAGGATTGACCAGCGTCTCCAGCCATTCAGGTTTTCGAACGAGCCGCGTCATTAAAGGTGGAGATGAGCCAGCAAGGGCTACTATCTTTCTGGTCAGCTGTTCACTCTCATTGCAGGCTGAATAAAATATTGCCCTGTTAGGGTGAGCATTTGCCAGATGGATGAAGCCAGAAAGTGCACTATTTGGATCCGGACTGTCTGCTGCAAGAGTTATCAGTTGCGAACACAGTTTCAGAAATGCCGATCTAGTTTCCGGTGATGTTGCGCCAAACTGATTGCCAGATAGTTCCAGTTTGAGCTGACCGAGAGCTTCCTCAGGATTATCGAAGCCCATTTCAGATAGCTTGTTTCCAAGCATTTCTCTGGCTGACTCAGATTCTATATTGTCCAGTAAATCTAACTTTGAGTTATTACCGGAAAGAAAGGTATGGCTGGTTATTCCCAACTTGTTATAGAACAGTCGATTCAATAAATTGTGAGCTTCATTTCTGTAAGTTTGAAGAGTATTCTCAAAACTTTCCAGATCAACGAAGCCCATGCGTCTAGCTAGCCTGCTTCTCTCATTTCTATCTGATTGTGGTGGTAAAATCTGGGTTTGATGACCATGAAGCAGCTGCAAGCGATGCTCCAAATTTCTCAGGAAAATATAGATCTCTTCAAGCCTGGTAAAATCTGGCTGGTCAATCATTCCATGGTGTCTTAACGCCTTCAAAGCTGTTAGAGTGGAAGTAGTGCGAAGACGGGGTGCAGTATTACCATAGAGCAGCTGATGCAACTGTACGATAAACTCAATATCTCTGATGGATCCATATCCTGTTTTGATATTAGTTTCCCACTCTCCTTCGAGTTTCGCCTTGTTTTCTATTCGCTGTTTGTTCTCACCTAAATGTATTAAAAAAGAAGAAGGAATATGCCTGTAGAACACATGAGGTGTTATGATGGAAAGAAATCTGCTTCCGGTTGTTCGGTCTCCTGCAATAAAGCGGGCCTTCAGCATTGCTTGCCGTTCCCAATCCTCTGCCCAGCTTTCAAAATAGGCATCATAGCTGGCTAAAGATCGAACTAGCGGACCAAATCGTCCTTCTGGACGAAGCCTCAAATCCACTCTGAAGATCTGACCAGGAGAGGAAGTACTGGTGAGTATTCTCACCAAACTTTCTGCTACCTTTCTAAACACAGTATCGGCGTCCAGATCCGATCCCTGATTCATTTCAAACTTGTCACAGATGTTATCGGCATGCACAAATATCAGATCTATATCACTTGAATAGTTAAGTTCCTGGCCTCCAAGTTTACCCAAACCTATCACAGCCATCGGTATTTTAGACGATTT
>JAJZFJ010000296.1 GCA_021805395.1 bacterium | reverse complement strand
AAGTCACTGATTGTTAATTCGAGTGAACTAAAACATTTACAAGTTGTAATTTATATCGATTTAGTACCAAATCCTAGTTTTTTTTCTTACTTTTGCAATTTCCTCTCAGTGATATAAATAATCTAAAAGAGAGCTAAAATGAGCTATCGAGATCGTTCAATTATTTTCGGAGCAATTATGGGAATATTCATATCATTAAGTAATTCTACTAGTTTTGTGGAATTTATAATTTTATTTATCCCTACTAGTGTGGCTGCAGGTACTTTATTTTATTGGCTTGGCATAAAATTTAACGGAAAAAACTCTTAAAATTATATTTTAATATGATACGATGTGAAAAAATGTTTATCTTTATGCATTTATCAGATATTATTTGATAAAAAACTGTTCACATATTAATAAATCTTAAAGTAAAATATATTAATAAAGGTATTCTTCAATACAATATTTGATACGTAAACTTACCTCGCATTATGAGACTTGTTTTGAACGATTATTTTTATTGAATCTGAGTCTGATTTATGATGAGCTTTACCTACGACTACAACGGAACATACTGGCAGAAGCCAGCAAGGTAGGTGATACTAAAGTCAACAGCACATGTAGATACGACATCCATGATCATCTGCTTAGAGCCGGTACCAAGCAGTGCGCATACAATCCAGACGGAGACAGTGCAAGGTAACCAATGGCTCATCAGTTACCACTCTAAAGTGTGAGATTCTGAATATTCACCGGGATTACTACATCATAATTCAAAATGTAAGCTGCGTATATTACAGGATCTCCCTGCGAGTTTCACTCTCCCACAGCAATTATAGTTTCAATGAGTCATGCAAATAAATAGACCATGATCCACTACTTAGTGATCAGGTCTAAATCAGGGGTTACTTACAGCATAGGCTAGCCATCTTACTTTGCATTATTGGTCATAACTGCTTGTAGTTTGGCTGTTGCATGGGATCGGATTGTGGTAGCGTAACTGTCCACTGTAGAAAGCGGAACAACCATGTGGTACGATAGTATAGTCCCAATTGGCAATAAGGGTATAAAAAGTTTTAATTAGTCAAAACATGCAATAATACTTACAAAATTATTTGGAGCCATTTAATAATGCTTTATGCAGCAATTGTACTCATGCTGGTATCTGTGTATTTCGCAACCTTTGGAATGCGGGCTGCTGCAATCAGAGCGATGTCTGAAGTTGATGCAGGACAAAAAGATGCCTGGTTCAATCTATTTATTACTGCGAACAATCTAACTTATATTTCACAGCTATTTTGGTGTAGCGGATGGATTCTTCTGCCTTTTGCACAATGGTTACCTAAGTCTTTTGGGTGGAACAGCCTGATCAATTTGGACACCTTCCGTTTATGTGGTGTCCTCTTCTTTATACCTATCTCCATTATCATCTGCACTTTCTACTACCCGGTATATCTTAAGGGATTTAGTAGGGCAAAAACGTTCCTGCAGGTGATGGAAGGATGGATATGGCGTACAACGACATTAGGGATCTCGGTTGCATTACTAATAGAATCTGAAATGAGATTGGTGTTAAATAACTATTCTCCAATTGTATTCATACTGCTTTTTATCATGCTGATATACATTGCAAGGCGTAGATTAGTGAAGCTCGCTGATATCCAGACAGTTGTGATTGACTCTGGACCATTGATTGAGAAAATTCATGAATTAGCAGCAAAGTTGAAGGTACAGATACAGCATGTGCTCTATCTTAACACAAGAAACTCATCATTTGCCAATGCATTTGCTGTTTACAATGGTAACATTATGTACACTGATCTAATTCTCACTAGACTTAACTGTGAAGAGGTAGATGCGATCACTGCACATGAACTCATGCATCAGCGTGGAAAAGATCCTTCGAAACTCTATATCTATTACATGATAATTTATGATGGAGCAATGATTCTGTTCTTCTTGCTGTTCTTAACTGTTCCCTATGAGAATCTACTTCCCTTCATAGGAGTGATCGTTATTTTCTCGCTAAATCTGCCGTTCAGATCAATGTTAACACAGCGTATGGAGTATAAAGCCGACGCTGGGTCTGTCAAATTAATTGGAGATGCACGTCCATTGATTCGAGCTCTCATCCGCTTGCACTCTATTAATGAAATGCCGACTGTGCTTGCTAAGAGAGAACAAAAGGCTACATCTCATCCATCCCTGATGAAGCGAATCGAGTACCTAGCGAAAGTGGGTGGATTAACTCCGTCTGATATTGATGACTGTCTGATAAGTTCACTTCAGCCACCAACTCAACTATATGATCCTCCTGCTGAAGTAGTTCAATCAGAAGATGTTCTTTTCTCGTCAGCTGACCGCATAAAAGCTGTGAATAGTCATATGGTACTTTTTGCACTTGCTGTCTCCATCCCAATTCCGCTGATTGCAGCAGTAGTTCCAGATGGTGCATATATCGGGCTTCTTGTATCATGTGTGCTCCTGTGGGATAACAATTGCATTCTTATGTCTGGTGTTCTGCACAAGTATCTCAAACTTCAAAACTCCAGAAATAAAGATCCTCAGATAGCTGGCATTCCAGTAATGATTTCTCCAGATAGAGATGTGAAATTCTTTACTTCCATGCGGTTTTGGGATATGGGCCTGTTAATTTTCCACCCAGAATATCTGGAATATATAGGGGATAAAATTCGGTTTAACCTGAATCGAAACAGTTTCGAACTGGTGCAAGAAAAGGGAATAATATCAAGAACACGAGTGTTAATTCGCATCACACAATCTGAAGCAGAAGTACGAGAGATGCAGTTTGTGATGCTCTCCTCCAGAGCAGCAAAGCGGTTCAGAGAAAGGATAAGCGAGTGGATAAACGAAGTAAAATCGCCTGGGGCATCTTTATCATTACTTCATGAGCACCAGATGCCATCATTCCCTGAAATCGTCTCGCAGACTCCCTCTCAAGCTCTTAGAACGAGGCAATTGGGGGTTTATATTCGCATACAATGTTGCATATCATTTATCCTTGTGTTAACCTTATTTATTGATATTAACAATTATTTACCGATCACTTCTATTATAATTGCAACAATTATGCTGGATATTTACATAATTATTTGGTATACAAAAATGAAGAAAACGTATAATATAGCAATGAAATGAATCTATGAATATTTGTAATATCGAATTGACATCTAATATTTAATCAGAGGTTTTATATGCACATATTAATGCTGCGATCCAGTATAGTCGAGACAAGGTTTTGTTTATCTACTGCATCCATATCATTGGAGAAGCTGACACATCTCTCATAAGTCTCCTTCTCCATGTGCTGTAGAATTGCATTTTCAACCCTCTGAACACGTTCCCGCCACATGTATTCTGCATTATAACCTACAGAACTTCTCTCCACACGTGCCAGGCCGAGGAGCGTTGCTGCATGCTGCCACTTTTGCTGATAAGCATATACCTCAGCCAAAAGTTCATACAGGATTGCCTTTTCCCATGGGGGATTCGATTCATTTAATTTGAGGAGTTTGTTACAGATCATTGCCAAAGCTTCCTCTGGCATTCCTTGCAAAAGAAGCAGGCTTATTCTATCAGCGTTCACCCCAGTATCCTCACTTTGTAATCTGGATTTTATATTGTCGGCCTCCAAAAAAAGTTGAGCTGCGAGTGGAATGTTTTCATCGTTAAGTTCAACACTACCCATGATCTCGTGTATTCTTATCATGTCTAATTCATTTTTTGCGTAGCTATCACACTTCTTGAGCTGGTTGAATAGTCGACGGGCATCTTCATTTCTGTTTTGATAGAGATATAGCCGTAGAGTTGCAATTTCCAGAAGAGGCATTAAGTAAGAGTCGTTCTGATCCAGAGCAAGATTATAGCTCTCCTGGAAATACTGATCTGCGAGATGGAAGTTACCAAACCTCTGTTCGCAGACTCCTAGATCGTGCATTAAAACGATACATGATTTCGAATCGCCTAATAGCCTGTATGTGGTTAAACTTTCAGCAAAACATTCTAATGCCTCTTTAAACTCTCCAAAATCACTGAGTATCCATCCTAAATTACGCATCACAACAGCTCGGTTCCGAACGTACCCGTGGGATTTTATTAATGCAATACTCTCTCTGAAATATTCTGCAGCTTTTCTAATATCGTGACGTTGCCATTCCACATTCCCAGCCGCGTTATAAGCATAACAGAGTGCTGAACTATCACAATTTTGCCTGGCGATGTTCATACCCTCCGAA
>JAJZFJ010000197.1 GCA_021805395.1 bacterium | reverse complement strand
AGGGATACATCCCCTCCGGGATCGCGACGCAGTCGCGGGGAGAGGTGCTGCAGGCAGGGAAGCAGCACCTGCAACCGACCAGCAGTATCGGATAGAGAGCAAGCAGCCTGTCGCGTTCAGAATACGAACGTGGGCTTGGGATTTCAGCAGGGTAGTGCCGTGCCGTGCATACTGCGCCAGCGTTTGCAGTCAAGGTAAAAGCGGCTAGCGTCACCACAAACAACCCGGATTGCCCTCACCCTACCCTCTCTCACAAAGGGTACACCTCGATATACAAACAGCAAAGCCTGTGCCCCCTTTGCAGGCGAGGGAGCCAAAGTTAGTCACCTGCGCATACGGGTTCCTCACCATTCAGCCGGTGTGTACTGTGCTCTTAGCTGTTCTGCCCGCAAGAGAAACCCGACAATCACTCTCTCTTCCACAACGCCAAGTTGTGTGGTATCTTAATAGCGTAATTTAATTCGTACATCGCAGGGCTGCGTGTCGTCGCGTGGTTCAATGGGGGAAATCCGGTGGAAATCCGGTGCAGTCCCGCTGCGGTGTGGCTAACTCTTACAGATTAGCTAAGCCCGAATGCCCGCCTGTGATTAATCACATAAGCCCTTCGCGTGAAAAGGGTGTGACGGGTTTCGAAAGCATGAGGACACCCTCTACGTCCTCTTACTCTCTACCTCTCAATCCCACACGCCTGCACAAGCAGAACGACGGCTGGGCTAATTTAATCTCCGAGGAGAGAACATGCTTTCGCGCAAAAATGGTTTTACACTCATCGAGTTACTTGTGGTTATCGCCATCATTGCTATCCTGGCAGCCATTCTGTTCCCTGTTTTCGCTCAGGCAAGAGAAAAAGCCAGACAGGCTACATGCGAATCCAACTTAAATCAAATTGGCCTTGCTACCCTCATGTATGTCCAGGACTACGACGATACCTATCCGCTATACATCGCCGATTCATGCCCCGGAGGAGTCTGCAGCCAATACTGGTTCGGTAAACGGACATCCACAGGCTGGGATAAAACGCAGGGTCTGCTCTATCCATACATGAAATCCACACAAATTCAGAAATGTCCAGACTGGACTGGTAAAAACAAGTTTGGAGATGGAAATGGTTACGGATATAACTGGGGATATATCGGATCAGACTACTATATCAATCCTGCATACAGTCAGCCGCCGTATCCTTGGCCACCTGCGAACCCTGCCAATGAGGCTTCTCTCAGCTCAACAGCTGACAAGATCCTCTTTTCCGATTCTGGTTACCTGGATAGTACAACCATGCAGGAGACAGAAACGCCCGGCATTGATCCTCCTTCACAATGGTATGGAGATCCAACAATGAACTTCAGGCATGTGGATAGCAGCCAGACGGTGACCGGAACTGGTTATAACATTAATGTTGTGGAACATGGCCTGGCAAATATTCTTTGGGCTGATGGCCATGTTACTGCTCTTCAGCAAAGCCAGATTACTGACGCAATGTTTACACGCAGCTAGAATGGGTTTCAATGCAAGAAAACCTGTTCACAGCTGCCTCTGTTTCCCTCACTCTTTTCAGGAGATAAAACACATTGTCGAGAGTGAGGGATGGAGCACAGTTGAGGAGATCACGCTTGGAATGGAGTGCGGTGGTGGTTGTGGCCTCTGCCGCCCTTATCTTCAGCGAATGCTGGATACAGGTGAGACTGAGTTCGCAGTTATAACTCTTTCTTCAGCAGATTAATTTCGCCATGCCAGAGCAAGAACTGCAATGTATTTAGCTCCAGCATTTTGTATGTTTCTGGCAATTTCACGCGTGGTTGCAGTTGTAGTCAGCACATCATCTACTATCAGAATCGACCGATTTGCAACTCGTTCCAAGTCTGCCATTGCAAAGGCACTCTGCAAGTTGGCTGCTCTTGCACTACGACCAAGAATGGTTTGTGTGGATGTGTGCCTGATTCTGTTCAGCAACCCACACTCCATTGGGATGCCATACGCATCGGCAACTGGTTGTGCAAGCAGTTCAGCCTGATTAAAGCCCCTTTTCCTGCGTCTGTTACTATGCATGGGAACTGGCATCACCATATCGAAACTGCCAGGAACAGGAAAAAGACCAGAGGTCTTTGCCAAATGCTGTAACATCATTTGTGAAAGCGGCTTAGCCAATCCCGTTCTTCTGTCATATTTCAGCATGTGAATGCACTTGCGGATGCTGCCATCGAAACTGAATGGAGCAGTTGCCATTGCATAAGGAGGTGTATCACCCTCATCGCACTGTTTGCAACGGCTGTTGACACCTGCAGAGATTGCTCCACACCGTGGGCAAAAAGGTGCTAACCTGGGGGGAAAACTACGGATACAGGCGGTACACAAAAGTCCTTCATCCAGCCACTGTTTACAAAGAACACAGCGTGGAGGACACAGGATATCTAGCGTTGACTGCAGAAGTGCCATGGCATTATATTCATACTGTCTAAGTGTTAATAGTTGGGGAGTGATTCATATGTATCGAAGGATTAAGCAGAAATAGTATAGCATCTCGTTAATACAACTACCCTGGTTGTCCTGATTTTTCTAACAGAGATCCATATATTATGGATGAATGCAAAATATGACTGCAGCTTCCTGCAAAATATAACGTGTATGGTAAATGGGAGTGCAAGTCACAGTACAGTCTTTACCGGTTAATTTTGTATGCAGTACCTCTGGTGGCAAGGTGCTCTCCTGAAATGCATATCGATGCACTTCCACAATTAACCAGGTGCGAAGAGATTCAGGTAGAAGATCCATCACATTTTCAAAGCTTTCCGATTCAGGCAGATTCAGTAACTCCCGTAATGCAGCATTACATGCTATAGGGTCACTTTCGGGATCAAGCCGCAGGAGCGGCACAGATTCGCTGGATAGCAGCTGTTCCAAAGCTTTTTGTGATTCCCCTGATCTGGAAAGAGCATATTTCTGAGCTGCATGGGCTATTTTCTCATTCAAACCATGCGAACCATTATGCTGAGAATGCTCGATTGGAGGCATCTGTGTTGAACTAACAGACAGTTGAATGGATGTCGGTGGGATCGATATATTCATTGAAACTTATTACGCCTTAACAGAGCACTCCTGCCTGTGTTATCACGGTTCTTTTTGCATAAATACTTCTATATCAATTTCAATTGTGGCAGTTCTGATCCGTTTTGGTTAGTACTTTTTTCTACTACCTCAAACCACCTCCGCCCAGACCACTACCCAACCCGCTCCCCAGGCCACTCCCTAAGCCACCACCTGCTCCACTATTTTGAGCTGCAATATGTGCAATCCCTCCGAACATGGTCTGTATCATAGGAATAAGGGATTCGCACGCCAGCCACAAAAGCACTGATTGAACCACCATGCTGACAATTGACCACTTCATGCAGTACTGCCCGATCTCCTGCTTCTCTCTGTCATTCACCATCATAAATGCCCAGGCAATAGGCATTCCAAAATATGGAAAACTGATTGCAAGCCACACGGCAGACCTGCGCGCAAGAGCCATATCCCCACCTATATGCATTGGCATGGCGGGTGCAGCTCCCTGATATACCTGCCCCGGGCGTTCAACAACAGCAGGACGCATTGAGCTTGCCTGAAGTGGTGTTTGACAGCGCCAGCACATTGAGACGGTGTCGAAATTGTTGGCTCCGCATTTTGGGCAGGAGATACGCCCGCCTGTCTGGGTCATGATTTATGCCTCACCTTTATATCAGTATCCCTATTTTTACGCTAAATTCCATCAACTTCCTTCTTAGCAGGGTTTCGCCCGCAATAGTACATCTGTTCCAATCTTCTTCATTCCTGTCATGGTAAGTTGCACTGCGTCAGGAAGTGTCTTCACCCCCAGCTCCCCTATAGCTCCAGGTGCAGAATTTCCTCCTATAAGCTTAGGTGCAATAAAGAACAGATATTCATTCACCAGCTTCTCATTAACAAGCGAAGCATTCAGATTTGATCCACACTCTGTGAAGACACTAATAATCTGCCGTTTACCCAGTTCAAACATCAATGCTGGCAAATCTACCATGCCAGAAGAGTCGGTAGGTGTCTGAACTACGTCGATTCCATTAGATCGGAATGTCTCAATCCTTGATCCCTCTGCCTTATCTGTAACAGCAATCAGAAGAGGGTACCGTTCAGGGTCTGATATTGTCAGCTCTACCCCGACAGCATCCAGTGGAGTTCGCAGAAGTGAGTCAACGATAACCCTTAATGGCTGCCGTGGATATGCAGTGTTCTTCCTGCGGGCATCCAGC